>NZ_JAZDXA010000018.1:0-97123 GCF_040170545.1 Sphingobium sp. MK2 | reverse complement strand
CCCCATCGACTTCGAAACACAAGCTGGTGTAGCTTGAATGAGCCTATCTTGGTGTCCGCCAAACCGGCAGCAGGCCAAACCGCCGACACTGAAGTCCATGTAGTTTCACTGGCATTCGCCTTGATGTTGCATGGGGCCGCGGCGACAAGAGTGACGAGAACGTCCTTGAGCTACCGCTGCAACGGGGGGACTCGAACCCCATCTCCCTGGTCGCATCACTGCTTCCCGGGCGCTCTACTCTGGACTTTCGGGTTTCCCCTTGGAGCAATGTAATCCCGTCGGCATTCGCCACGGCCCTGTTTCGCTAAACCTCCACTAGCTTGATCAACTCAACCCAATCCCGCGTCTCGCCAGCGACGAAGCGCGCAATCGTGTCGAATACGGCGTCGGAGAACCCTCCGACATTGAGAATGTCCGCGCGGGCAGCCGCCTGCGTGGTCCCGTAAGGCTGGATGTCGATGCAGACGAGCTTGGCGGCCGGGTTACGGCGCTTCAGCTTGTTCCACTCCGCCATCGTTGCCGTTGAACCACGCCGGTTGGCATCGACCCACGACTCATTGTCGGAGACGATGACGACCAGGTCGACCGCCGCCTTCTCCGCATTGAGCCGCGCGAGCGGTGCCGAGACATTCGTCCCACCGCCGCCGACTGCCGCCAGCTTCGCCGCATTCACGGCGAGGCGAGCATAGGCCTCGAGCTTGAGGTCGATGACCCCTTGCTCGAACGGCAGCACACGCGCATCGCGGTTGCTCCGCAGCAGGGCCGCCGCGACCAGGGCCGCGACATCGATGCACCGGACCGTCGACGAGGCGCCCTTGCGGTAGCCCGTCGCCGGCGACGACATCGATCCCGACACGTCGGGGCAGACAATGATCCGGCCCGGCACTTTCGGCACGCCGCGGAGCGACAGCTCCAGCGCCTCCTCAAGTGCCGCCTGGACCTTGAGCGGCACGCCGGCACCGACCTGACCCAATGCCACCATCAACTGGTAGGGCATCGGCCGGATAGCGCGCAGCGCGTCGCGATCCACCAGTCGTGCGGCAACCGCCTCGGTAACGCCCTCCACGTCGAACGCGCCGTTGCGCGCCAGCGTGTTGAGGTTCATCCGCAGCGCCTGCCACCCAATCCGTGTCGCCAGCTCCGCCCAATTCTCCGCAGTCAGCGGAAAAGCGGTGAGCCATTCGAACGGCACCGGCGGCAGCGGCAGCGTGCTGTCCTGCTTCCATGCCTCGAACGCAGCGATCTCGGCTGGCAGCGCCGCGACGTCATAGGGACGCCCGATCAACCAGCCATAGAAAGCCTTGCGCGTGGCATCCTTCGGACGCGGGTGGACCATCTTGACGATGTCCGCCAAAGACGGATCCTTGCCTGTTGCGGCCACCATCAACTGCGGCATCGATGCCTGCTCCAGCCACTGCTGGACCAGTCGCTTCGGCCGCGAGCCGAGCGACGTCCGCCCGACCTGACCCGAGCGCATGATCTGCACGAAATTGCGCAGCATCCGCCCGTTGTCGATCACCCGTCCGAAGACCGGCACCGCCAGATCAGGGTCGGCGATGGTGAGAAACGCAGCCAGCAACGCCGGCATGTCCTTCATCGTCCCCGACTTGCGGGCATAGATCGCAGCCTGCGCCACGAAATACGGGTCGACTGCCTTGGCAGCCTCCAGCACATCGGCGAGCTGCGTTTCCGCCACGCCGTAGAAATTGTCGGCCAGCGTGCCGGTCGCCGCCAGCTGGGCGAGCTTCGCTTCCGGCCCATAGGCGTAAGCCGGCGCGCCTTCGCGGTTCACGGTATCGGCACGCGGCAACAGCCTCGCCACCGCGCTGGCAAAAAGTCCCTTGTTGGCCATCGTCCAACTCCTCCAACTGGTCAGGGCGGCAGGATTTGAACCTGCGACCCCCGGCTCCCAAGGCCGGTGCTCGGCGCGGCCTGAGCTACGCCCTGTGAATTTCTTGGGGCGGCTGGCTCATTCCAGCCGCCCCGGTTTCCGCTATGCCGGCTGAGTAATCCGCCTCGACCGACATGGAACATATTGCAGGAGGCGTGCCAGAATTTGAAATCAGGCGTTAAAAAGCATTAACATATTGAATATACTGTGAATTATTAGATCTCCTGACGAAGACATCCAGAAGTGACTTTGGATTTTCTTATCGCAGGGGATACAAATTTATCCTATGGGATAGACATGAAGCCACTTACAGTCATCGGATTCCTGGGATCGACCCTCGATGCGAGCAAATTTGGTCCGTCGCGCTGGAACAAATGGCGCCCCACTGTCGGCCTGACGATGCACGAAGACCTCCGTGTCGATCGTTTGTTGTTGCTACACGGCACCCCGCATCGGCGACTTGCAGAATATGTCGCCGAGGACATTGCCTCGGTCTCGCCGGAAACCCGTGTCGAGATGCGCTTGCTCGACTTTCGCGATCCGTGGGATTTCGAGGAGGTCTATGGGAAGCTGCTTGACTTTGCGCGGGCAGAACCACTCGATCCTGATGTCGAGGACTATCTCGTCCACATCACGACCGGCACGCATGTCGCTCAGATCTGCCTCTTCCTGCTGACTGAGGCACGGTATCTGCCCGCAAAACTGCTTCAGACCCAGCCCGAGCGCGGCACCGCCAGTCCGGTCGGCACTTGGACCACGATCGATCTCGATCTTTCGCGCTATGACAGCATCGCCACGCGCTTCGCAGCGGCCAGCGCGGAGAGCACGTCGTTCCTGAAGTCGGGCATCGATACCCGCAACGCCGCCTTCAATCGCATGATCGACGAGATCGAGCGCGTTGCGCTGCGCTCCAAGGCGCCGACCCTGCTCATGGGGCCGACGGGTGCGGGCAAGAGCCTGCTGGCGCGACGGATCTACGAACTCAAGAAGCTTAAGCATCAGGTCGTCGGCCCGTTCGTCGAGGTGAATTGTGCAACGCTGAAGGGCGATAGCGCGATGTCAGCGCTGTTCGGACACCGCAAGGGGGCCTTCACGGGAGCGGCCGCCGACCGTCCGGGCCTGTTGCGCACAGCCGACAAGGGCATGTTGTTTCTTGACGAGATCGGCGAGCTCGGACTCGACGAACAGGCGATGATCCTGCGCGCGGTCGAGGACAAGCGCTTCCTGCCCGTTGGCGCCGACAAGGAGGCCTCGTCGGACTTCCAGCTTATCGCCGGCACGAACCGCGACCTCGGCGAGGCAGTCGCCAGCGGCGCCTTCCGCGAAGACCTGTACGCACGCCTCAACCTCTGGACCTTCCGCCTGCCCGGGCTTGCCGACCGTCGGGAGGATGTAGAGCCGAACCTCGACTATGAACTGGATCGTTTTGCCGAGCGCGAGGGCGATCGCGCCAGTTTCAACAAGGAGGCGCGCCAGCACTACCTCGCCTTCGCGAATGGACCTGAGGCGACATGGCTCGGCAATTTTCGCGATCTGGCTGCCAGCATTACGCGCATGGCGACGCTCAGCCCCAAGGGCCGTATCGACCTCGATTGTGTCGAAGCGGAGATCGGGCGCCTGCGTCGATTGTGGTCAGGACAGGCGGACAAGGGCCCTGACATCCTCACGGAAGTGCTGGACGAGCAGGCGATCGCTGACATGGACCTTTTCGATGCCGTCCAACTGGCTGAAACGCTTCGTGTCTGCCGCAACAGCCGCTCGTTGTCAGAAGCAGGACGGATACTGTTCGGCGCATCGCGCGCGCGGCGCACCAGCGCGAACGATGCAGATCGGCTGCGCAAATATCTCGCAAGGTTTGGGCTGGACTGGGGAGCGGTCAGGACAGATTGACCAGGCTCACCCTCCACGCTCTATCGGCCGACATTGAGATAGTAGCGAGTGTGCTTCAACTCTCCCTGCCTGCGGAGAGCTTTCAGTTCGACCAGTTCCGCGAGATCGCGCGTGGCCGTCGCCGGCGCCGCGTCGGTGATCGTTCTGTAATTCGCTGCACTCAGCCCGCCTTTGAAGCCATCCGGCCCTTCCGTGAACATGCGGATCAGGGCCTTCTCCTGCCGAGCATTTATCTGCCCGCGAAGACGGTCGAGCAGCTTCGCTTTGGAAAGCAGGAAGTTGACCCGATCTAGCGTGCGCTGCTGGGCTTCAAGCGCGATGCCCGAGAACCAGTCGAGCCATTCATCAATGTGATTGGAGAGGCTCGCTCGCTGCAGTTGTGAATAATAGTCTTTGCGGTGGCGTTGGATGGTTTCTGCGAGCGCGGTGACTGCCGGTGCATCGAGTCCCTGCGCGAGAACTTTTTCGGCGATCGCGCGGCCCAAGCGCCCATTACCGTCCTCAAAAGGATGGATGGATTCGAACCACAAATGCGCGACGCCGGCCCGAGCCAGAGCGCTTGTGGATGACGAACCATCCGGTCGACTGTGATTGAACCAGGCAATGAACGCCTTCATTTCTGCCGGCACGGCCTCCGACGCGGGAGCTTCGAAATGCACCTTCGGCGCATGCAGTGCGCCTGAGACGATCGGCATCGGATCGGCATGACTTCGATATTGGCCTATGTCTGCAATATCTCGCCTGCCGTTCATGAGCAGGGAATGCCAGTTGAACAGTAGGGTGTCGCTAAGTGGTTCGCGATAGCCGCGAAACAGGTTCGCCATAAGCTCGGCCGCTCCCGCTTCGGCGGCATTGGCGCGCCGATTGTCCGTTTTGATTCCGAGATGCTTTGCAACCGATGACTGCACGCTCGCCCGATCGAGAATCTCACCCTCGATCGCTGAGCTGACGACAGCTTCCTGAGCCAAGAGTTCGATGGACAAATCCTGGCGATCCCCGGTGTCGAGATGGGACAAGACACCGATGAGGACGCCTGCGCCTCTCAGGAATTGGTCCTCGCGACTCCTCAGACGCTGCGCGTCGTAAGTGAAGTTGGGCCAGTCGGGTTGCTGCCAGTTCCAACGCATGATCGATAGACCACCTTTCTATCGATCATAATATTACCTAATTTGATTTATAAAAGCTCTTTTTATCGCTCAGTTTTGAGCGCGTGAGTTGCGCTGGAGTTCGCTCGGGCAAGTGTTTCATGCATCCCGTTTTGCGTCGCCCGGCGATATATAAGCCGAGCAATCCATGCGTCCGGTCTCCAAGGGCGTCACCAGGATTTCAAGAGGGTCCTTGATGTTTCCCCTCTCCAGAATCCTGCAATCTCCTTCTTGTCCGACCCAAAATTTGTCAGAAAAATGCATCATGAATCTGACAAATAAGTTTTGCAATCTGTCAGAGCGCGATGCCGTCCTCGCAACCGTCGAAGCGCTCCAGCGCTCGTGGAACCAACCGGCCGCATGGTCATCACGCATGGCATTGCTCTGTCGATATCACCCACACCGCGCCTTGATCTCTGGACCGCGCGAAGCGCAAAGAGCGCGTCGACGAAGCTCCTTTGGGAGTGGTCACCACGTACGCCTTGTCATGCGCAGCCATTAAGTTTTTCTGCTGCACGATTTTTAGGTTATCAGGTTCAGCGGGTGCGATGATCCCCCTCAGTTGTCCAGACAGATACGATCCGTCCGTCGATTTATGTCCAGCGTCCGAATGATCTTGGATTTTATGCCATGAATATACCATGAGCTTATCTCGGTCATAAAAATTGAGGCTATTGCTCGACACATGGAAGCTCGTCGCGCGCGCATGGTCTAGAATTGGCTGGCGCTCGAGCCGGGCTTGAGCCGAGCGTCCATGCACATCCAGCCTTTTCCACGAATACAGATCGTGCTAATGATGCTCTCGGCGAATTCGCAAGTCTATGATTTTATTGCGAAATCAATCTCTTAGGTCGCCCGGCCGAAAGCTCTTCTGGGCATCACATCGCCGACGCCAGAAATGGCGGAAATCCGTCCAGTCCCCAACGAGGACTCAAATCGCCCTCGGCGCTCTCCTCTTCTGGGCACCAGCTACTCTCAAAGCATTGAAAATGCACGGGGATCGTCGGAAAGACGGTCCCCAGAGAGCATCTGCTACACAAAGCTGTTACACAATAGTGATCCCGGATCAGCCTCAATCCCGCAGAATTCCGGGAAAAATGGCCGCCGCTGCTTCAGTTCCCATTGGACTTCGATGAGGGGCGAGATGCGCCGATCTTTTTGGCCTTTGCCGTAGCTTCGATAAAATGCCGCTCCACGATGCTGGGCTTGTTCAATTGGTCAGCATGCCATTTGTCATACTCGATCTGCGCCTTTGCCTTGGCCGCATCCGCTTTGACCTTACCCGCGTGACTCAGGATATCGCGATCGCTGAGCGCCAAAAAGTCATCTAATTTGGTGATCCAATCACGCATGGTCATCGGCTTACGGCTCATCGCCTGAAGCTCGGCGAATTCGAGATATGCTGTAACGATCCGATTGAGAGCTTGAATTTCGTCCTCGGACAGATAGTTCTTGGCGATGGCGACATCAGTCTTGCGTGGTGGACCGCCCTTGGATTGGTTTGCCCATGAGGTCAGCCCGATATGGTCCTTGGTAGCGCTGACGCGGGCGGAGATCACTTCGGCAGCGGTGTGACCATGCGCTGCCCAGTGCATCTTGTTTTGCACCGTTTGGAAGAAAAGCTGCGTCGCTTCGGCAGTCCGGTCATAGTCCACGCTGGTGCCGTATATGTCCAATACCTTCTGGTAGAACATCCGCTCCGAAGACCGGATGTCGCGAATGCGGGCCAGCAACTCATCGAAATAGTCGGTCCCCGGCTCCTTGAGACGGGCATCGTCCATGACGAAACCCTTTACCAGATACTCTGATAGGCTAGTTGCCGCCCAACGCCGGAATTGCATGCCACGCGCAGATCGGACGCGGAATCCGATCGCAAGAATCATGGGCAGGCTATAATGAGCAATTTGGCGCGAAACCTCGCGATTTCCCTCGATTCGAACTTGTAAGAACTCCTTACAAGTTGCCGCCTCTTCCAGTTCGCCGTCCTCATAGATTGTTTTCACATGCTGCGTTACGGCTTGTGGCGTTACCTCGAAAAGCTCCGCAATCTGGGCCTGACTCAGCCAAGCTGAGCCGTCACGGGTCTTGAGCTGGACGACCGTTACGCCATCCTCGGTGTTATAGAGGATCATTTCACCGGACATGGTCAAGCTTCCCCCCAAAGTTCCTTGATGCCTGCTTCATCGGATTCCCCATGCTCCGCCCACTCTTAGAGCAACGAGAACATTACCGGAACCACCGAATTTGGACGACCTGCACACGCGACGAATTTTCACGTCGTTTCAGCCCAAGGGTTTCAGGTGAGACAGATCGATATCTTTAAAACTTAGGCGGTTCACAGCCTCAGCCAGCGTCTCGATACGATACCCCCGCCCATAATTCTCTGAAACTTTCCCTTGTGCGGAAGACCCCGTAGTCCATCCACCAAGGGCCATAGCAATGTCGTGTTCGATTCGGGCATGCCTCAGTTCATCCCGGAAACAGTGCCTCAGCGAATGAAAGCAGGTCTTCTCGCGCCGCGCGCCGATGTTGCCGAGAAATTGGGTGAACCATTTGCTGAACGCGACGGCCCTGACGCCCTTGGTGCCGGGATCGATTTCAGCAAAGAGCTTCTCCTCCCCCGCTCGCCGTTTCTGTGCGACGTATGTCATCAGGCCGAGATCGAGAAGGCGCTGATGGATGGGGATCAGCCGTTCACTCGCACCCGTCTTCAGCTGCTTATCCGTGGTGCCTACCAGTGACTCTGTCGTGATCACTATACAGGGCACACCATCGATCATCCGCACATCTGTCGTGTCCAACTGGCATATCTCGTTCAATCGCATCCCGCTGTGCAAGGCGATCAGCGGAACCCAATAGCGCGCATTTTGAGGGCGCTCATGACCGGGCGTCGCATAGCCCCGGTCGCCATCTTTGCACCCCGTATAGAGAGGAGCATGGAAGATGAGACGCAACTGGTCTGGCGAGAATGGATTGCGCTTATCCTTCTTGGCCGTGCTGTCGGCGAAGCGGAGTCCTCTCACGGGGTTACGCTCGGCCAATTCTTCATCGACCGCCCAGTTGAGAAAGCTAGACAGGCTGCTGAGATAGACATTGGCGTTCGCAACATAGATAGGCACGCCCTTCCCGGTCTCCTTCAGCCGGGCTGACGCCTGTTCGGGCGAGAGATCGGGGAAGAGCTTCGTCGCGTTTCGGGGCAGGTAACGCAAGACCTCCATCAGATGACGCATGTGACTGCGAGAGAGGCTTCGGATTTCGGTTTCCGCTCCAATCACGAAAACCGCGAGTTTGCGAACCGTGTCGTAGGTTTCTCGCGTTCGCGCCGTCCAATGATGCGTCGGATCGGAGAGATATCGTTCATAAGCCTCTCCGAGCGTCACGCCGGGACAGGGAGCCTCTTCGCTCTTTGGGGCAGTGATGGTGGGCGGGCCGGGATTGTGAAGATCGTCATTGAACGGTTTGAGGAGCGTCAGGTCGACATTCTTCCCTCCTTTCGACCGGGTATCCTCGAACATCAATTCCAATCGAGCGGCCGCTGCTGGCAATCGTCGCCGCGCGATCTGAAGACTGTCTGTGTTCAGCGATCGCCATATCTCCGCCCGTCCCATCGCCTCTCGGAGGTCGCGTGGAACCCTGCGTCGCAGGTAAAACCATCCCTGCCGGATTGTCAGGCCAGAAGGGCATTTGTGTAGCAGCTTTGTGTAACAGGAGCGGCGGCCATTTTTCCCGGAATTCTGCGGGATTGAGGCTGATCCGGGATCACTATTGTGTAACAGCTTTGTGTAGCAGATGCTCTCTGGGGACCGTCTTTCCGACGATCCCCGTGCATTTTCAATGCTTTGAGAGTAAATGGTGCCCAGAAGAGGACTCGAACCTCCACGACCTTGCGATCGCCAGCACCTGAAGCTGGTGCGTCTACCAATTCCGCCATCTGGGCACGGGGTAGGAGCGCGCAACTAGCCGCTGCCTTTGGGGCTGTCAACGCATGTTGCGGATTATTTCGTTCGGCTCTGCAAAATCGCCAGCCGGGGGTGGACGGGTGCGCCGGTGCAGCGGATGACGGCGTCATGACCCAATCCGATTCCATCCCGATTGCCCTGTTCGCCCGCCCCGATGGACTGCGTCTCGCCTGCCGCCCGCGCGCGGGCGAGGGGCCGACCATCCTCTTCCTGCCAGGCTATATGTCCGACATGGAGGGCAGCAAGGCTGTCGCGCTCGATCAATGGGCGGCAAGCCTGGGGCGCGCCATGATGCGGATGGACTATTCGGGCAACGGATCGAGCGAGGGGCGCTTCGCCGATGGAACATTGGCCAGTTGGCGCGACGATGTGCTGCTGGTGGTGGATGCGTTGATCGAGGGGCCAGTGCTGCTCGTGGGATCATCAATGGGCGGATGGCTTGCGCTGCTGGTCGCCCTCGCCCGGCCCGACCGGGTTGTCGGAATTATCGGCATTGCGGCCGCGCCCGATTTTACGGAATGGGGCTTTACCGATGCCGACAAGGCGTTGCTGGCGACCGAAGGGCGGATCGAGGAGCCGTCTGCCTATAGCGACGATCCTTATGTCACGACGCTGGCTTTCTGGCAGTCCGGTCAGGCGTTGCGGATGCTGGAGGGCGAGATCGCGATTGATTGCCCCGTGCGGCTACTGCATGGGCAGGCCGATGCCGACGTGCCTTGGGACATCGCGGTGCAAACGGCCGCACGGTTGCGTTCATCCGATGTGCAGACGCTGCTGATTAAGGATGGCGACCATCGCCTTTCCCGCGACGGCGACATCGCTTTGCTGATCCGCACCGTCGCCAGCCTCTTGGACAGCCATTGATGCCGTTTTTTCTGCCCCTGATGCTTCTGGCCCAGGCTTATGATCCTGAGATCGAAGCGGTAATGAACCGTAGCCGCCGGGAGAAACAGGAGGCGGCTGCCGCTGGCGCAGCCGCTGCTCCTGCGGCGAACAGGCCCGCACGGGACGACGGCCAGATTCCGGTGCCCGCGAAATTTGCCGCGCCCTTTCAGGCTTGCCTTGACCAAGCGATTGAAGACCCGACCGCCGGGGTCGCCTTTGCGGAAAAATGGCGGATCGAAGGAGGAAGCTTTTACGCACGTCATTGCATGGGCTTTGCCTTTGCGCGGGCCGAACGCTGGTCGCCCGCGATCATCGCCTTCCAACAGGCGGCAGAGGAGGCCGAGCGTAGCGGCGAAATGGTGCAGAGTGCGCGGCTCTGGGCGCAGGCGGGCAATGCCGCACTCGCCAGCGGGGATGCTGCCAAGGCGCGCGGCGATTTCGATGCGGCACTGGCACGAGGTTTACCCGACGGGCTGGAAAAAGGGGAGGTTCATCTCGATCGGGCGCGGGCTTTGGTAGCATTGGGCGAAACGGACGCGGCGCGCGATTCGATCGACGTGGCACTGGCGCAAGCGCCCAGAGATCCGCTGGGCTGGCTGCTGTCGGCAACGCTCGCGCGACGATCCGGCGAAATGAGCCTGGCCAAGGCGCATATCGCTCGCGCGGTTCAGCTATCGCCCGACGATGCGTCCGTCGCATTGGAAGAAGGCAATATCGCGATCCTCACCGATCATGAAGATATCGCCCGGTCTGCGTGGCAGCGCGCGGCGCGACTGGCCCCCGAAGCTGCGGCCGGCAAGGCTGCGGCGGACAATCTGTCCCGCCTGCCGCCAGCAACACCCGTGGGTTAGGGGCCGGTCAGCAAGACTTTGTTACGGAACCGCTTTCCGGTTCGGTCCGTTCGCCTTGGCGTAGCGGGACCTGTGAAACGGAGATGAGACGATGCCCCCCAAAGTGAAGAATGTCGCGGTAATAGGCCTGTTGCTGGCTGGTGCGATGGCGACGACGGCCTGTTCGCGCGGTGCTACGCGCGGTGGCCTGATCGGCGGGACCGGCGGCGCGATAGTAGGTAGCGCAACCGGGCTCGGCACGACGGAAGGTGCCGTGATCGGCGGCGCGGCGGGCGCCGTCATCGGTGACGACCGCCGCGACTAAAGCCATTTACTACTTCAAATAGAAATCGACGGTCGTGACGACACGCACTTTCTTATAGGGCGTGTCGCTCGACCCGTCGCCACCTTCGCCATCGCGCGCGTCGATCGAGAAATAGCCCTGCGTCGCGCTCTTGATCCCGCCGACGCCGGAACCTGCATCCTTGGCGAATTGTTCGGCGGCGGCACGGGCATCCTTTGTGGCGGCAGCCACCATCTGCGGCTTGACGTCGTTCAGCTTGGTGAAGCTGTAGCGCATGCCAGACCCTTCCTGCAGCGTGACGCCACGCCGGACGAGATCGAATTGCTGTGCGACGGCGCGCTGGGCGCGGGCGATGTCGGTCGTGCGCAACAACATCCGCTGCGTAACGGTGATATTGTTGACGCCATTGTTGAGATATTGGTTCACTCCGGCGCCGGTCGGGGTCAATTCGGCAGGCTTGAAACCGAGGCCAGTGAAATAGGCCTGCAATTCCTTGGTATTATTGTCGATTTCCGCGCGGACGGTCGGCATGTCGAAGCCGGTCGCCGAATAGCTGATCGACCAGGTGGCCAAGTCCGCCGTCACATCCTTTTCCGCAAGGCCGCGCACAGTGACCGATCGATCGGCCGCCTTGGCGCGCTTCAACCCGTCGCCTAACAAATAGCCGCCGCTAACGACCCCCAACGCCAGCAGCGCGGCGCTGCCCAACATTATCTTGTCCCGCATGTCCCATGTCATATGCTTGCCTCTTCCCTGCGTTGATGCGCGACCTTATCTTGGGAGCATCTTTGCCCTCCCCCAGATGAACCGTTGCTTTATAGCGACGAATGGAGAAAGACTTGCCCAAGTTCCTGCATAGCATGATCCGCGTCAGTGACGTCGAAAAGACCATCGCCTTTTTCGACCTGCTAGGATTGAAAGAGGTCAAGCGGTTCGACAGCGAACAGGGGCGCTTCACCCTCGTCTATCTCGCCGCCCCGGGGGATGAGGATGCGCAGGTCGAACTGACCTATAATTGGCCCCCGGAAGATGGCAGCCCGTCCGAAATCTATGCGGGCGGGCGCAATTTTGGCCATATCGCCTATCGGGTCGAGAATATCTATGAGACGTGCCAGCGCTTCCTCGATGCGGGCGTGACCATCAATCGCCCGCCGCGTGATGGGCATATGGCGTTTGTCCGCACCCCCGACGGCATCTCGATCGAACTTTTGCAGGACGGTCGCCTAGACCCGGCCGAACCGTGGGCATCCATGCCCAATGTCGGGCAATGGTAAGCCCGATGCTGGAGGTCGTCCGCATTCCCGTGCTGTCCGACAATTATGTCTGGCTGCTGCATGACCCGACGAGCCATGAGACGGTCGTGATCGACCCGGCCGTGGCAGAGCCGGTGCTGGAGGCGGCGGCGGCGCGGGGATGGGCCATCGGCCAGATCTGGAACACCCATTGGCATGGCGACCATATCGGCGGCAATGCGGCAATCAAGGCGGCGACCGGCTGCTTCATCACCGGACCCGCGGCCGAGGCGGACAAGATTGCGACGCTCGACCGCCTGGTCGGTGAAGGCGATACGGTGCGTGTCGGCGACCATGTCGCGGCCGTGATGGCAGTCCCGGCGCATACGGCGGGGCATATCGCCTATCATCTGGCCGACGCGCATATGGCTTTTGTCGGCGATACGCTGTTCGCCATGGGCTGCGGGCGATTATTCGAGGGGACAGCGGCGCAGATGTTCGCCAACATGCAACGCCTCGCTGCCCTACCGGACGATACCAGCGTCTATTGCGCACATGAATATACACTCTCCAATGGCCGGTTCGCGCTGACGGTGGAGCCGGACAATGCAGCGCTGATACGGCGCGTCGCGGAGGTTGAGACGCTGCGCACGCGGGGAGAAGCGACGGTGCCGACAACCATCGGCCTGGAACGCGACACCAATATCTTCATGCGCGCGCGCGATGTCGCGCAACTGGCCGAACGTCGGGCGGCCAAGGACGCCGCTTGACGGTCTGGACGCGGTCGTGCCGTCCTTACAATAGATATCGACAAGGAGAGTTGCGATGCGTGCATGGATAGGGATAACTCCGCTCCTGTTAGCAGCTTGCACGGGCAGCTACACGCCGACGCCGTTGACCGAAAAACAGGCCGCAAAGCTGGAAAAGGCCTTGGAGGGCAAGGTCGCCGGTGAAAAGATGAACTGCATAAACCGCGAACGACATACCAATTTGACCGTTATCAGTAATAATGTGCTTCTATATCGCGTGAATAAGCGTCTAATCTACAAGACGGAACTGATCGGCAGTTGCAACGGTTTGACCTATGGCGACACCATGATCGTGCGTAGTTTCGGATCGCAACTTTGCCGGGGCGACATGACCATGACGGCCAATCTTTTGACCGGCGTGGCCAGCGGTGCCTGCGCACTGGGTGATTTCACCCCTTATCGCGCACCAGATAAGTGATTTCACATCTTACTTTATAGTACGAGAAAAGACTTGGCGCTTTGCCAAGTGCCGGAAATCAATATTTTAGAGAAAAGTCGCCACGGCGAACCGCTTTATTGGTGACCCCTACGGGAATCGAACCCGTGTTTCAGCCGTGAAAGGGCCGCGTCCTAACCGCTAGACGAAGGGGCCACTGGCGGCACTGCCCGTTGGGCGGCGCTGCAAAGCGAAGCGGGCATTAGGAGGAGACGGCGCGGCGGTCAACCCCTTTTGCGGGCAAAAAAGCCCAAGCTGATCAGTCGGCCCAGGCGGCGTCGTCCAGATGGAGTTCGGCGGCGGGGCGGCTGCCCCAGTCGTCGATCTTCGCCCGTCCCGCGACCCAAAGCCGCCGGTCATAGGACGCGCCCAATATCGCCTGGCCCATATCGCTTTCGGCCTGACGAAAGGCGATGGTCTTGATCGACCGGCCGTCCGCGCCCGCCATGATGGCGCGCAGATGGCCGTTGCCGACCACGTCGGCCTTCACCACGCGCATGGGGCCAGCCGCGATCCGGGGGGCGGGCCAGCCTGCGCCGTAGGGGCCGCCCTGTTCGATCGCAGCGACGAATTCCGGGTTCACGCCGGCCGGGGCCAGCACCGCGTCGATCAGCAGCGCCCTGTCGTCGCGCGCGCGCGCCACCGCACCTGCCAGTCGTTCGTCGAGGAAATCGGCGAGCGCGTCGACCTTGTGTGCCGCGACGGTCAGCCCAGCCGCCATGGCATGGCCGCCGCCCGCGACCAGCAGGCCGCTATCTTTGGCCGCCATCACCGCTGCGCCCAGATCCACGCCGGAGATCGACCGGCCCGATCCCTTGCCCACGCCCTCCTCGTCCAGCGCGATGACGATAGCGGGTCGGCCGGCCTTTTCCTTGATCCGTCCCGCGACGATGCCGATGACGCCCGGATGCCAGCCCAGCCCGGCGATCACCGCGACGGCGCGATTGCCCTGCGCGTCGAGCAGCGCTTCGGCCTGTTCCTGCACCGTCGATTCGATCGCGCGGCGTTCCTCATTATAATGGTCGAGTTGCCCTGCTATCCGCGCCGCCTCGGCCGGGTCCTGCGTCGTTAGCAACCGCACCCCCAGATCCGCCTGTCCCACACGCCCGCCCGCATTGATCCGCGGCCCCAGCGCAAAGCCCAGATCATGACACAGCGGCGCGCGGGTCAGGCGACTGGCGTCGATCAGCGCGGCGAGGCCTATATTGCGCCGCTTGGCCATCACCTTAAGCCCCTGCGCGACGAAGGCGCGGTTGAGGCCGCGCAGTTGCGCCACGTCCGCCACCGTGCCGAGCGCGACGATATCGAGCAATTCCATCAGCGCGGGTTCCGCCCGCGTCGCAAACCAGCCACGCCCGCGCAGCAGCCGCACCAGCGCCGCACCCAGCAAGAAAGCGACACCGACGGCGGCGAGATGGCCGTGCGTTGCCGCTTCCTCCCCCTCGTCGAGCCGGTTGGGGTTCACCAGCGCCAGGGCTTCGGGCAGCGCGGCGCTGCATTTATGATGATCGACCACCACGACATCGACCCCGGTGGCCTTCGCCATCGCCAGCGCCTCGAACGCCTGCGCACCGCAATCAACGGTAACGATCAGGGTCGCCCCCTGGCCCGCCAGGCGCACCAGCGCCTCGCCGGACGGGCCATAGCCCTCCATCAGGCGATCGGGGATATAGGGCTTGGCCTCCAGCCCCAGATCGCGCAGCAACCGGATCAGCAGCGCCGCACTTGTCGCGCCATCGACATCATAGTCGCCGAATATCCGCACATCTTCGCCACGCTGCACCGCATCGGCCAGCCGCTCGGCCGCCGCGTCCATGTCACGAAACAAGCTGGGATCGGGCATGAAGGCGCGGATCGTCGGGTTGCGGTGCGCCTCCAGCGCCTCGCGCGGGCAGCCGCGCGCCATCAACAATTGCGTCACCAGATCGTCGGGCAGATAGCCAGGGTCGCGCGCGTCCGCGCCCTCCCCCCGCCAACGCCAGGGCTGGCCCATCAGGGATCGCGAAATATTGAGCGCAAATGTCATGCACTTGCTCTAGACGGGCCTTGGGCCGGTGGGAAGCGTCCCCGTCGCGGCTAATCGTCGCCTGGTCGGAACCAGCGCAACCCGTTGAGCGTATTGAAAGTTCGTCGGCCAATCATAGGGCTGGCGATGAAGGGGCATCATAATTCATGACCAGACGGCAGGCACATCATGTCCGGCGCATGTTGGGCCTTATTCTCGTCACCGCTTCGCCATTGCCCTCGATAGCGCAGACCATCAATGACGATGCGTCTGTGACGGCGCTGCCTTATGATGCCAGCGTCAACGAAGAACCGATACTGCCTGATGATCAGTTCGAGGCCCGACTGCCTCAGGTTGAAAATGCCGATCCCGCCGCACCGCTGCCCTCGATTGAAAGCTGGGTCGATCAGCAAATGCCGCTACAGGCGGATGCGCCGACCCAGCTTCCCCCGGCGACAGAACCGATGCCGGAGTTGGAACTTGCTCAGCCCTTGCCCCCGCTCGATAGCGTCACGGTGCCCGCTAATGCCGCTTCCGATGATGATCCCAATGCGAAACAGCCCGACATCCGCTACACCACCAGCATTGAAGGGTTCGGCAATAGCGGCCTCGATGATGCGTTCAAGGATGCGTCGACCCTGATCGACGGCAAAGGCCGGGCGGAAACCGCTGCCATGGTCCAGGCACGCGCGCAGGAAGACGAAAAGCTTGCCGTGCGGCTACTCTATTCCGAGGGCTATTATGATGCGACGGCACTCGCGAGCCTGGATCAGAGCGATGATGGGACACTGAAAGCCGTCATTTCGGTGACGCCGGGCAAGCGTTACAAATTGGGGGAGATCGTCGTCACCGCTGGACCTACCGTGCCGCAAGGATTGGTGCGTAAAAGCCTGCCGCTCCAGACCGGCGACTATATCATCGCCACCAAGGTCGAGGGCGCAGAAGCCAATGTCGCGCTGCGATTGCCCGAAAATGGTTATGCCTTCGCAAAAGTGGGCGAGCGCGACATCCTGCTCGACCCGGCGACCGCGACGGGCGATTATACGTTGCCGGTCGAAACCGGCCCGCGCGGAACATTCCGCAATATTACCACCAGCGGCGATAAACAGGCGTTCGGTGCAGACCATATGGAAGTCATCCGTCGCTACAAACCCGGCCAGATTTACGATAGCCGCAAGGTCGATGACCTGCGCAAGGCGCTCGTTGCGACAGGTCTTTTCGCCAGCGTCGGTGTCGATCCGGTTCGGACCGGCGAGGCAGGGCCGGACGGCACGGAATATGTCGATCTGCATGTCGAACAGGAAGCGGGACCACCACGGACTTTGGCTGGTGAAGGCGGTTATGGCACCGGCCAAGGCTTCCGCGCGGAGGCGACATGGACTCACCGCAACCTTTTCCGACCCGAAGGCGCGCTGATCGGCAGCGTCGTCGCGGGGACGCAAGAACAGGGCGTGTCGGGCACTTTCCGACGCTCCAATGCCGGCAAGCGCGATCGTACATTTCAGGCAGGCGCGCTGCTCAACCATCAGAAATATGATGCCTACGAAGCCTTTACCGCCGGCCTCAACATCACCTGGGCGCGCCAGTCGACGCCGATCTTCCAGAAGCGCTGGACCTATAGCTATGGCGCGGAAATCCTGCTGTCGAACGAACAGACCACGGTCGATGCCGCCACCGGCGAGAATAGGCGCCTGACCTATTTCATCGGGGCGGTGCCGGTCCAGGTCGGCTATGACCGCTCGAACGATCTGCTCAACCCCACCAGTGGCTTTCGCGCCAATCTGCGCGTGTCGCCGGAAGCCTCGTTGCAAGGCAATCTTTCACCCTATGTCCGCAGCACCTTCGACTTGAGCGGTTATTTCCCGGTGTCGGACAGCCTGGTCATCGCCGCGCGCACGCGCCTTGGCACCATCAACGGCGTGGCCCGCGACGATGTCGCGCCATCACGCCGTATCTATGCAGGCGGCGGCGGATCAGTGCGTGGCTTCGGGTTCCAGGAATTGGGACCAAAGGACGTGAATGTCGATCCGATCGGGGGGCGCTCCGTCAATGAATTTGCGGTCGAGGGCCGCTATCGTTTCGGCAATTATGGCGTGGTCGCCTTTGTCGATGCGGGGCAAGTGTATGAAAGCCAGATCCCCGAATTTTCCGACATGCGCTATGGCGTGGGTCTGGGCGGTCGCTTCTATACCAATTTCGGTCCCTTCCGCGCCGACATCGCCATGCCGATCAACCGGCAACCGGGCGAATCCAAATTCGCCGTCTATATCGGGATCGGGCAGGCTTTCTGATGATGCAGGACGACACGCTTAGCTCCGACCGGATCGACACTGTGCGTCAGGGTCGCCCCTTGTGGCAAAAGGTCGTGATCGGCGTTGTCGGCTTCATCGTCGCGCTGGTCATGCTGACGGGCGTGTTGCTGCTTGGTCTCAATAGCCAGCCGGGCAAGAAATTCCTGATCCAGCAGATTGCCGCATTCCAGATGGAATCGGGCATGAGCATAGAAGTCGGACGGATCGAAGGGTCGATTTATAGCGACATGGTCATCCACGATCTCATTCTGCGCGATCCCAAGGGCGTGTTCGCGGTCAGCCCGCAGGTCCATGTGGTTTGGAAACCTTTCCGTTATATCAACAATCACATCTCGGTTAGCCTGCTTGAATCACCGTTGATCGTGCTGGCCCGCAGCCCCGAATTCAACCAGACCCCCACCGACCCCAACGCCCCTATCCTGCCCGACCTCGATATCGACGTCGACCGGATGAAGATCGGCAAGTTCATCCTCGCCCGGCCCGTCATCGGCCAGAAGCGCGAAATCGCCATTTATGGCGTCACGCACATCGCCGATGGCCGCGCGATCCTGTCGGCTGATGCCATCGTCGATAGCGGCGATCGGTTGCAGGCAAAGCTGGACGCCATGCCGTCGCGAAATCGCCTGGCCATGAGCGGCACGGTGACTGCGCCCAAGGGCGGCGTCATCGCGGCGATGTCGGGCCTTACCGATGGCATGACCGCGACTTTGGATGGCAAGGGCACATGGCAGGCCTGGGACGGGCGCATCATCGCCACCAGCCCCAAGGGTGAACTCGCCAACGTCGCCATCGCCGCGCGCGATGGCAATTTCACGGCCAAAGGCCCGGTTCGTCCCGGTCTGGTCATGGCAGGCACGGTCGATCGCCTGACCGCACCGCAACTGGATGTCGATCTGTTCGCGGGGCTCAACGAACGGCGCGTGAACCTCAAAGGGACCTTGCGCTCGCCTGCGCTGTCCGCCGATGCGCAAGGCGTCGTCGACTTGGCCGCAAGCCGTTTCAGCGCATTGCGGATCAACGCCGCGCTGCTCACCCCCGGCGCGATCATGGAAAAGGTACGGGGCCGCGATGTCCGCGCGTCGATCATCCTCGACGGGCCGATGGCGACGCCGTTCATCGACTATGACATCACCGCAAAGAGCATTGCCTTCGATGCGACCGGCATCGAGAATCTGAAGGCAAGCGGCCGCGCGGTGATAGACGTCGACCGCATTCGCATTCCCGTGAATGCCACGGCGAGCCGCGTGACCGGTCTGAATGCAGCCGCCGGTGGCCTGATGAACAATCTGCGCGTCAAAGGCGACTTCGCCTATGCGGGCGGCAAGCTGATCAGCGACAATCTCAAGATCGACAGCGACCGGATCGACGCCACCGCCATCATCCTCGCCGATCTCGACAACGCCCTCTATCGCGGCGCGCTTAAAGGCAGGGTCAACGACTATAAGATTGACGGCGTCGGCATCGTCAATCTCAATACAGATGTCGAACTGATCCCCGGTCCCAAGGGCGGCTTTGGCCTGTCCGGCCGCTTCGGCGTGCGCACCGCGCGCTGGGAAAACGCCTCCGTCCGCGATTTCCTGGGCGGCAATGCCGTGGCCAGCGGCCGCATCGGCATGACGCCGGAGGGCAAATTCACGCTTGCAGGCCTCAAGGGTGCAGCCCCCAATTTCACGATTCAGTCGGGATCGGGCAGCTATGATACGGATGGACGGATAGCTTTCGACGCCACTGCTTCCTCGCGCCAATATGGTCCACTCGCGCTCACCGTGCGCGGGACGATGGAGCGACCACAGGCGGTGCTACGCGCAGCCCGCCCCAATGTCGGCGTGCAATTGTCCGACGTGGTGGCGAAACTGAACGGCGAAGCGGCGGGCTATCGTCTCGAAGCCACCGGCGGGTCGCCTTACGGGCCATTCTTCGCCAATGTCCTGATACGTACGGCCCAAGGTCCGCTCACCATCGACGTCACGCGCGCGCGGTTCGCCGGTGTGGACATGAACGGGCAGATCCAGCAAAGCGCCGCCGGTCCCTTCACCGGCCAGTTGGCAATGAACGGCTCCGGCATCAACGGCGCGATCCGCCTCGCAGCGGTTGGTCAGGCGCAGGGCGTCAATGTCAACGCGACCGCCAGCAATGCCAAATTGCCCGGTGATGCGGAAATCCTGATCGGCCGCGCGATCGTCACGGCGTCGATGGTGCTGACCGATCAACCGCGCATCATCGCCGATGCCCAGATCGCGAACGCCGCCTATGGCGACTATATCGTGCGCAAGGCACGCGCGAAGCTCGACTATCAGGGTGGGCGCGGCAAGGCCCAGTTGGTTGCGGACGGGTCCAGCGGCGTCCCCTTCTCGATCGCCGCCAACGCCGCGCTGCGCCCTGATCTCTACGCCGTGGCGGTGCAGGGCAAGGCCGCCAACATAGCCTTCCGCCTGGCCCAGCCCGCCATTATCCGTACCGAACCGGGCGGCTATCGCCTCGAACCGACGAGCCTCGTGCTGCCACAAGGCAAGGTCGATCTGGCCGGGCGTTTCGGCGACACGACCGCGATGCAGGCGCGATTCAAGGATTTCGACCTGGCCATCGCCAATATGGCCGCGCCGGGACTGGGCATTGGCGGGCGGATGACCGGCACGCTGGATTATGTGCAACAGGGGAGCGCTTTCCCGACGGCCACCACGCGCCTCGCCATTGCCGATTTCCGCCGCTCCAGCCTGTCAGCCGTATCCGATCCGGTCTCGATGAGCATGGAGGGCAAGCTGTCGTCGGCAGGTGGCGACCTGCGTGGCCTGATCCGCGAGGGCAATAGCACGCTCGGTCGCTTCGTCGCGACCCTCGCGCCGCCCGGTCCCGGCGCAAGCTGGAGCGAACAACTCCAATCGGCCCCTCTGGGCGGCGGCATCCGTTATTCTGGTCCTGCCGACGTCCTCTTCTCCTTTGCCGGATTAGCCGATCAGCAATTAAGGGGAGGACTTGCCCTCGCTGCGGACTTTAGTGGACGACTGAACAATCCCCGCGTGACCGGCATCGCCCGCGCCAACGCCCTCACCTATGAGAATGAGACGTTCGGCACCCGTGTAACGCAGATGAAGCTCGACGGCCGCTTCACCAACGACCGGCTTGAAATTCGCGACTTTTCAGGGCGCGCCGGCGATGGGACGGTACAGGCGTCGGGTACGGTCGGGCTGGCGGCAGACAGCGGATTTCCGATGAATATCGCGATCAGGCTTGATCGTGCTCGCCTTGCGCGCAGCGAAGCGATCACCAGCGTCGTCAGTGGTTCACTGGCGATTACCAACAGCGCAGCCAATGGTGGGCTAATCAAGGGCGACCTCAACCTGCCCGAAACCCGCTATATGGTCGCCTGGCAGGGGGGGACGGAAATTCGTCAACTCCAGGGGGTGCGCCGCAAGGGTGAAAATGTCGATATCATCGATCAACGTCTCGCCGCGCGCCAGACCGCAGCGCAACCGGCCGACTGGAAGCTCGACATTCGGGTACGGGCCGACAATGAAATCTACGTCACCGGCATGGGGCTCGATTCCGAATGGAAGACGGACATGCGGGTCACCGGCACCACCGCCAATCCGCGCGTCGTCGGCAAGCTGGAAGTATTGAGGGGCCGCTACAGCTTCTCCGGCAAGCAGTTCGAGCTGGAACAGGGCGTCATCACCTTCAACGGGCCGATGATGAACCCGACGCTGGCGATCCAGGCCCAGACCAGGATCGATACGATCACGGCAGGCCTTCGAGTCACAGGCAGCGCGCAACAGCCCGACATCGCCTTCATTTCGACACCCAGCTTACCGCAAGACGAAATCCTCTCGCGTATCCTGTTCGGCGATAATGTCGCCAATCTTTCCGCAACGCAGGCTATCCAGTTGGCGGCGGCTTTAAACGGCCTTCGCGGTGGGGGTGGTGGCCTCAACCCCATGGGCAAGTTACAAGGTGCCACCGGGATCGACCGGATCGGCATCGTCGGTGGCGATGAACGAACCGGGCGCGGCACTTCACTCGCGGTCGGGCAGCGTATTTCCAATGATATCTATGTGGAGATCATCACCGACTCGCGCGGCTTTACCGCGACGCAGCTCGAAATCGCGCTGTCAAAAGCGCTCAGCCTTTTGTCGCGCACCGGCACCAATGCCGGATCGTCGGCCAACCTGCGCTATTCCAAGGATTATTGAGGGCGCACTATTTGGGCTTTTGCTGGATTGCCAGTCCCGTGAAGTGCGCAAGAAAGCTATAACTGTCGGCATATTCGTCGATGAGCTTATCAATGGGTTTTCCCGCCCCATGGCCAGCGCGATTCTCGACCCGCAATAACCGGGGCCGGTCACCGGCCTGAGCAGCCTGAAGCGCGGCTGCATATTTGAAGCTGTGGGCGGGCACGACCCGGTCGTCGGTATCGGCGGTCGTGACCAATATGGCGGGATAATCCCTGCCGTCGGATATATTGTGATAGGGCGAATAGCCGTAGAGCAGGGGAAAATCCTTGGCTTCACCAGGTGAGCCATAGTCATCCACCCAATAGCGCCCGGCGGTGAAGCGGTCGAAGCGCAGCATGTCCATCACCCCCACGGCGGGCAGGGCAGCGGCAAACAGGTCGGGCCGCTGATTCACCACGGCACCGACCAGCAGTCCGCCATTGGAACGTCCCTCGATCGCCAGACCGTCCTTGGGCGTATAACCATTGCTCTTGAGCCACTCGCCCGCCGCGATGAAATCATCGAACACATTCTGCTTGTTCGCGCCGCGCCCGGCCTCATGCCACGCTTTGCCGAACTCCCCGCCACCGCGCAGATTGGCGACCGCATAGACCCCGCCCTGCTCCAGCCAGGCGAGGCGCGGTGCCGAGTAGCCGGGCGTCAGGCTGATATTGAAGCCGCCATAACCGTATAGTATGGTCGGCGCAGCAATCGCCCGGTCGGCCAATGCCTTTTTGCGGATGATGGTGATCGGGATCGGCGTGCCATCCTTGGACGGGTAGAGTCGTTGTTCTATGCCGAAATCATCGGGATTGAAGGGCAGGTCGGGCTGCGCGAACACGCTGCTCTCCATCGTCTCAGTGTCGAAACGATAGATGCTGGGCGGCGTCACAAATCCTGAAAAGCTGAAGAATGTCTCCGGGTCGCCATCGCGCCCACCAAAGCCCGCAGCGGTGCCCATGCCCGGCAACGGGACATCGGCTACCTTGCGCCCATCCAGCTCGACCAGTTCGGCAACCATGTCCGCCTCGCTGACATAAGCCAGAACCAGCCGATTGCCGACCAGCGAACCACCCGCCAGCATCTCCGCCCGCTCCGCCACCACCAACTTGGCCCCACGGCGCGGCCGCACAGCGTCCAGCGTCACCAGTCGCGATCGTGCGGCCGATTTGTTGGTGATGAAATAGAGCGTCGTGCCCCGGCTGCCGATCAGTCGCCAGTCATGCGTCGGCCCCCTTACCAGCAAACGCGGCTTGACCGGACCGCCATCGAGCGTCGCCACATGGATTTCGCGGCGCGTGTCGATGCCTTCAAAACTGTTGATGACCAACCAGCGCCCATCACTCGTCACCTGCGCCTGATGGCTGAGCTTGGGTCGGTCAGGCGTGCCATAGATGAGTTGGTCCTGCGCCTGATCCGTGCCGATCCGATGATAGAAAAGCTGCTGCCCTTCATTGGCCGAGCGAAATGTCTCGCCCTCCGCCGGGGCAGGATAGCGCGAGTAGAAAAATCCCTGCCCACTCGCATCCCAGGCGATCTGCGAAAATTTGACCCATTCGATGGTTTCTTCGAGTGTCCGCCCGCTATCGACCTCCAGCACGCGCAGGGTCCGCCAGTCGCTGCCCGCCTCCTGCATTGCATAAGCGAGGTAACGGCCATCGGGCGATGGTGCCCATTCCGCAAGCGCGCTTGTTCCATCCCCGGCCCAGATATTGGGATCGACCAGCAGACGTTGAGCGCCCGCCAGCCCGTCGCGGACATATAAGGGGGTATGGTTCTGTAACCCCTTATTATAGCCGTAGAAATAGCGTCCCCCCGCTTTGCGTGGCACGGAGTAGCGGCCGTGCGAGAAGAGCGCCTGCATCCTGGCCTTGAGCGCGTTACGGCCCGGCAGTGCGTCGATATAGCGGCGGGTCAGGGCATTTTCTTCGCGCACCCAATCGCGCACGGCTGGGTCGGCGCGCAGGTCGTTTTCGAGCCAGCGATAGGGGTCGGCGACCTTCACGCCGAAATGATCCTCGACCAGATCGAGCCGCCGCGCTGCTGGATAGCGCAGGCCATTATCCTGCGCGCCCGCATCGATGACGGCGGCATTTGGTTCGGCCAGCGCAGGCGTCGCCGCCAGCAGCAGCAGCGGCAGCAGGGTCAGGCGAAACACGCGCACATCCTCTCACAGTCTTTTTCAACGCCAACAGGCCGCAACTCCTTTGGGAGCCGCGGCCTGTTGATAGAGCATAAAGCGTCGACTGTCAGGCCATGCTGACGATCGGACCTGAAGGATCAGGCTGCTTCCAGCTCGTCTTCATCTTCACTCTGCACCGGGCCGGAATCCTGACCCTTGGCGCTGACATCACGATCCACCAGTTCGATGATCGCCATCGGCGCGGCGTCCGACGCGCGGAAACCGGCCTTGATCACGCGGGTATAGCCGCCATTGCGATCCTTGTAGCGCTCGGCCAGCGTTTCGAACAGTTTGATGAGCTGCGCATCGTCCTGAAGGCGGGCGTGGGCGAGGCGACGGTTGGACAGGCCACCCTTTTTCGCCAGCGTGATCAGCTTTTCGACATAGGGACGCAGGGCCTTTGCCTTCACCGTGCCGGTCATGATCTGCTCATGCTTGATGAGCGAGGCGGCCAGGTTGCGCAGCAGCGCGTTACGATGGCCGGTGGAGCGCTGCAGCTTACGCTGGCCCATTTTATGACGCATAATCTCTTCCTTCGTTCGTTAAGGGGCCGTTCGAGGTACCCCAGACCAGGCGGTGATAAGGGCCACCGCCGATACCCCTTCCTCCCCGGTACGGGGAGGTGGCAGCCCGAAGGGCTGACGGAGGGGGCGTTCCCAAAGCGAAGCGCCTGCGGCCTGCCCCCTCCACCAGCCTTTGGCTGGTCCCCCTCCCCGTGCCGGGGAGGAGTTTTCCTCAGCCCAGCAGCTCTTGTTCGAGCTTCTTGGCCATTTCCTCGATATTTTCCGGCGGCCAGCCGGGAATGTCCATACCCAGGCGCAGGCCCATGGACGACAGCACTTCCTTGATTTCGTTCAGCGACTTGCGGCCGAAATTGGGGGTGCGCAGCATCTCGGCTTCGGTCTTCTGGACCAGATCGCCGATATAGATGATGTTGTCGTTCTTGAGGCAGTTGGCCGAGCGAACCGACAATTCCAGTTCGTCCACCTTCTTGAGAAGATAGCGGTTGATCTGGTTGGTGTCGCTTTCGCTGTCCGAGGTCGATGCGACGGCATGGCCGCCCTGCGACGGTGCTGCGGTGGGCAGCGCGTCTTCGAAGTGAACGAACAACTGAAGCTGGTCCTGCAGGATGCGGGCGGCATAGGCCACGGCATCCTCCGGCGTCACCGTGCCGTCGGTTTCGACGGTCAGCGACAGCTTGTCATAGTCCAGTTCCTGGCCGACGCGGGTGTTGTCCACCTTGTAGGCGACCTGACGGACGGGCGAATAAAGCGCGTCGATCGGGATGAGGCCGATCGGCGCATCGGCCGGACGGTTGGCGACGGCGGGGACATAGCCCTTGCCGATGTCAGCCGTCAGTTCCATGTTGAGCGTCGCACCCTGGTCGAGATGGCAGATGACCAGATCGGGGTTCATCACCTCGATATCGCCGACGACGCTGATGTCGCCTGCCTTGACCACGGCCGGGCCGGTGGCGGAAAGCTGCAGGCGCTTCGGCCCGTCGCCTTCCATCCGCAGCGCAACCTGCTTGATGTTGAGGACGATATCGGTCACGTCCTCACGTACGCCAGCGAGCGACGAAAATTCGTGCAGGACGTTCTCGATCTTGATCGAGGTGACCGCCGCGCCCTGGAGCGAGGAAAGAAGAACCCGACGTAGTGCGTTGCCAAGCGTCAGGCCGAAACCGCGCTCTAGTGGCTCGGCGACGAAGGTCGCCTTACGCTTGCCGTCGCTGGTTGGCTTGATTTCCAGCGCGTTGGGCTTCTTCAATTCCTGCCAGTTCTTCATGTTGACAGTCATGTAATTCCCCTGGGGATGTGGCCGAAACGCTTATGATCCTGGACCCGACAGGACGTTGCGGCCGATGCAGACGGGTAACGGGCGGCGCGTCCGCCGCCCGCCATATCGCTCAGCCGTGGTTAGACGCGGCGGCGCTTGGACGGACGCACGCCGTTGTGCGGGATCGGCGTCACGTCGCGAATGGAGGTGATGTGGAAGCCGACGGCCTGCAGCGCGCGCAGAGCCGATTCACGACCCGAACCGGGTCCCTTGACTTCGACTTCCAGGGTACGGACGCCATGTTCGGCGGCCTTGCGGCCCGCATCTTCGGCGCACACCTGGGCGGCATAGGGGGTCGACTTGCGACTGCCCTTGAACCCCATCATGCCGGCCGAGGACCAGGAGATCGCATTGCCCTGGGCGTCGGTGATGGTCACCATGGTGTTGTTGAAGCTCGCGTTGACGTGCGCGACGCCGGCCGAGATATTCTTGCGCTCACGGCGCTTAATGCGCTGGGGTTCGCGTGCCATTTTGCTCTATCCTACTGAAATCGTTTAAAAGGAGAAGTCGTCGGAGGGTCAGGCCAAAAGGCTTGAGACCCTCAACGATTACTTCTTCTTACCGGCAATCGCCTTTGCCTTGCCCTTGCGGGTGCGCGCATTGGTGTGCGTGCGCTGGCCACGAACCGGCAGACCCTTACGATGACGCAGGCCGCGATAGCAGGCCAGATCCATCAGGCGCTTGATGTTCATCGCGGTGTTGCGACGCAGATCGCCCTCGACCGTCAGGTCGGCGTCGATGGTTTCACGGATCTGGAGCACTTCGGCGTCCGAAAGATCCTGAATACGACGGCTCTGGTCGATGCCGAGCTTGGTGGCGATATCAACGGCGGTCTTGCGACCAATGCCGTGAATGTAGGTGAGCGCGATGATTACGCGCTTGTTGGTCGGGATGTTAACACCCGCAATACGTGCCATGGTACTTAAATCTCCTGCTCCACGGGGCGATTGGCGTCACCCCATCTCAAAGCGTCAAAGGCCGGTTTTCCTAGCGGAAACGCGCGATCCATACTATCCTCCGAGACGCAAAAAAGACGGTCAGTGCGCAAAGCACTGCCGGTCACCTGCGTGTCGGGATCGGTCGCCACTAGCGATTCGGCCGCTTCCTGTCAACCGCATGGCTGGCCTATTCGGCCGCGCGGGCGACCTTTATCTCGAAGAGTTTGGGCCAGTTCTTGCCGGTCACGAACAGCCGGTCCCTTTTACTGTCCCAGGCGATGCCGTTTGCCACCGCTTCGCTGTCCGTCACCCCCGCCGCCTTGCGCAGCGCGGATATGTCGACCCAGTCGATCACGGCGCCATTGCTGGGGTCGATCCGGGCAATCTTCGTTTCATACCAGATATTGGCCCATATCTCGCCCCGCACATATTCCAGCTCGTTGAGCCGATCGACCGCCCGGCCGTTCCAGCTCACGGTGATGCGGCGCTGTTCAGTCAGCGTGTCGGGGTCGAGGAAGCGCAGTTGCGCGGTGCCATCGCTCATGATCAGGCTCTTACCGTCCTGAGTCAGGCCCCAGCCTTCGCCTTCATAGCGGAAGTCGGCGATCGGCGCGAAATCGTCGAGCCGCCAGACGAAACCGCGCCGGTGCCGCCAGGTCAGGCTGACGATCCGGTCGTTCCAGTTGACCATGCCCTCACCGAAATAGGGCGGTTCGATCACGCGGCGCTGGAGGATTTTCCCGGTCTTGAGCGCGACCTTGCGAATGTCCGACCGGCCCTCCAGCCCTGTGCTTTCATACAGTGCGCCGTCGTGGAAGAAGAGACCCTGGGTAAAGGCCGTCCTGTCATGCGGGTAGGTTTTGACCAGTGTCCAGGACGTGTCGGCCATGGCTGGCGTGACGATGAGGGCAAGCACCGCAACAAGAAGCGTCCGCCACAGGGGCCGGTAGCTCATTCCGCCACCTGTGCCGCGATCGCCTGGGCCAGCCAGTCCGGCAGCCGCGCGGGGTCCAGATCCTCCACCCGCCGCAAATCGATCGACAGGCCAAGGTCGGGCAAGGCGGCCCGCTGGCGCTTCTCCTCGGCCTGCGCCAGCGGCACCGCGACCAGCCGCCGGTTCACCTTGGCGCGATAATGCATCCGCGCGGTATTTTCCTGACCGACATAGCAGCCCTTGTCATAATCGACGCCATGCAGCTCCCCGGCATTGGTTTCGAGCCAGAGCGTCTGGTCCTGCCCCAGTTCCCCCACCCCTTCGAACACGCCAAGCGCCAGCCGATGCGCGCGGAAGGCGGCGGAAGCGTCTCCCTCCCCCGTTGGCGCGATCCAGCGATGGCCGAGCGCGGACAGGCGCGGGTCGAGCGGCTTGCCATGAGCATCGAGTGCCCAATGCACCGCCAGCGCGTCCTCCCGCGCGATCACCACCTTGCGGCGCAGGCGATAGAGGGTGAGACGCTTGGCCAGCGCATCGACCTGGCTCGCTTCGCAATCGATCAGCACATCCTCGCCGTCTCCCCACAGCAGGAAGTCGAACAGCGCCTTGCCCTGCGGCGTCAGCAGCCCGGTCCAGCGCGCCTCCCCCGGCTTGAGCGTCAGCACGTCGCGGGTCAGCAGCCCTTGCAGGAAGGGCTTGGCGTCCTCGCCCGAAATTCTGAGGAGCGCGCGGTCGGTGAGGGTGGTGCCGGTCATCGGCTTTAGGTAGGACAGTCGCGCTGAATAACCAACCCGTTCGGGCCGAGCGGGTTTTGACAAGCGGAACCACGCCATGACCCAGACTTTCGACCTGATCCTCAAGAACGGCACCGTCCATACACCGGGTGGCGCGGAGCAGACGGACGTGGGCGTGCGCGGGGGAAAGATCGTCGCGATCGGTTCCGGCCTGGGTGATGCGGGCGAGGTGATCGACTGTAGCGGGCTGGACGTGCTGCCCGGCTGCATCGACAGCCAGGTGCATTTCCGCGAGCCGGGCCTGGAACATAAGGAAGACCTGGAATCAGGCAGCCGCGCGGCGGTGCTGGGCGGGGTGACCGCCGTGTTCGAAATGCCCAACACCAATCCAAACACCGACACCGCCGCGCGCGTCCATGACAAGCTGGTCCGCGCCCGGCATCGCATGTGGTGCGACCATGCCTTCTACGTCGGCGCGACGGCGGACAATGCCGAACAGTTGCGCGAACTGGAACGCATCCCCGGCACGGCAGGCGTCAAGATCTTCATGGGCGCCTCGACCGGCAGCCTGCTGGTTGATGACGATGATGCCCTGTCGCGCGTCCTGGCCAGCGGCACCCGCCGCGTCGCCATCCATGCCGAGGACGAAGCGCGGATGAACGCGCGGAAGGAGTATCGGGTGGAGGGCGATCCATCGTCGCATCCGGTCTGGCGCGACGATGAAAGCGCGATGATCGCGACCAAGCGGATCATCGCGCTCGCCCGCGCGGCGCGGCGGCGCATCCACATCCTGCACATCACGACGCCTGCGGAACTGGAATATATCGGCCAGAACAAAGATATCGCCACCTGCGAAGTGACGCCGCAGCATCTGACGCTGGCGGGGGAGGATGCCTATCCGCGCCTTGGCAGCTATGCGCAGATGAACCCGCCGATCCGCAGCGCCGCGCATCGCGACGGGCTGTGGCAGTGGCTGGGTCAGGGCGTGCCCGACGTGCTGGGCAGCGACCATGCGCCGCACACGATCGAGGAAAAGGCCAAGACCTATCCCGCCAGCCCCAGCGGCATGCCCGGCGTGCAGACGCTCGTGCCGCTGCTCCTCAACCATGTGGCGGAGGGACGATTGACGCTGCGCCGCTTCATCGAACTGACCTCGTCGGGGCCGCAGCGGGTGTTCGGACTGGTCGGCAAGGGCCGGATCGCGATCGGCTATGATGCCGACTTTACCGTGGTGGACCTCAAGAAGCGCTGGACCGTGGGCAAGGACTGGCTTGCCTCGCGCTGCGACTGGTCGCCGTTCGAGGGGATGGACCTGACCGGCAAGGCGGTCGGCACCATCATCCGTGGCCATCGCGTGATGTGGGAAGATGCGCTGGCCAATGCTGCGGTGGGCGAACCCGTGCGGTTCGAAGCGACGGAGTTTTCCTAAACCGTCGCGACCCGATTGCGGCGGGCAGCCTTCACGCTGTCCGTCGCGAACAGGATGAGACCGACCCAGATCAGGCCGAAGCTCAGCATCTGCCCTCGGCTCAACGTCTCGCCGAACAGGACCACGCCGCAGACAAATTGCAGCGTCGGCGCGAGATACTGCATCACGCCCAGCGTCGCCATCGGCAGGCTGCGCGCGGCCGTGGCGAACAGCACCAGCGGCACGGTGGTCACCGCGCCTGCGACGATGAGCAAGGCGGTGGTCGAGACATCCTGTCCGAAGCCGATGGGGCCACGGCTCGCTTCCCAGAGCAGATAGGCGACCGCCAGCGGCGCGAGCAGGAGCGTCTCGACCCCCAACCCCGTCATCGGGGCTACTGGCGTCATCTTGCGGATGAGGCCATAGAAGGCGAAGCTGAAAGCCAGCGTCAGGCTGATCCACAGCGTCGTAATCGCTGACGCCGCCAATATGGCGACACCCACCGCCGCAAAGCCGATCGCCAGCATCTGCCCGCGCCGCAAGCGTTCCTTGAGCACCAATACGCCCAGCGCCACATTGACCAGCGGGTTGAGGAAATAGCCAAGGCTGGTCGCCAGGACATGGCCGTCATTGACCGCCCAGACATAGACCAGCCAGTTGATCGCGATCATCACCGCTGACCCAGCCAGCGCCAGCAGCAGGCGACGATCGCGCAGCACGGCGATCATCGGGCCGATACCGTTGCGCAGCGCCAGCAGCGTCAGGATCAGCAGCAGCGACCAGAGGATGCGCTGGGTAACGATTTCCACCGGATCGACATGGTGCAGCAGCCGGAAGAAGATCGGCAGCAGCCCCCAAAGCCCATAAGCGCCCAGCGCCGCGAGCAATCCCCGGCGTGTACTGGCGTCCGCGTCGGTCAGATAAGCCCCCCGCCCATGAACAGCCGCAACGCACCGAAGGCCGCGACGATCAGGCAGAAATTGCGGCCGCCATTTTTCGAGGAGAACATGCCGATAAATGCCCCGAACAGCGCCATGGGCACGAAGATCCAGTTGAGCGCGCCCAGAAACGGAAAGACCGCCGGGATCATCATGATAAGGGTGACAAGGCCGATAAAGCCGGACAATATGTTGAGCATGATGGTCAGATGATCCTTTCGCCGCGCGCGAACAAGTCAGTCGATAGGGCCAATGCGCAGAAACTGGCCCTGCGATAGGGGAATTTTTCGGGATTCACCAAAAGTCCTAACGAAAAATTAACCTCCGTTCTTCATAGCTTGTTTACGAAGGAGTGAAGAATGGCGTTTTTCCGGTCTGTTTCCCTGCTCACGCTTATGGTTGGCCTGGCCGCCTGCGGCAAGGGCGACAAGGACGCCAATCTCGCGGCGCTCGACGCGCAGCTCACCAACAATGCGGTCGACCCGGCGCTCAAGGGCGCGCTGGCCGACCCGATCGTGGTCGATCCGCAACTGGTGGGCCAATCTAACCGCAACGCCGTGCGCCCCGCCGACCAGCCCGCCAATGGCGCGGTGCCCGTCCTGTCGGGCGATGCCGGTGCGGCCCAGACGCAAGCCGTCAAGCAGGCGGGCGGCAAGCTGCTTTCCGCCCCCGCCCCCACCGAGGGCGAGGCCATGGCCTCCAGGGTCACGCTGGGCGCGGTCGCGCACGAACAGGCGACGCGGCGCGGCGGCACGGCCAATTGCTCGAAGAAGCTCGCCTATGGCATGGAATGGGCGCAGCGCCTGCCCGATCCGTTCGCTCTTTATCCCGGCGCGCAGCTCACCGAAGCGGCCGGCGCGGAGACCGACGGCTGCACCCTGCGCGCGGCCAGCTTCGTTACCCCCGCCCCGCGCCAGGGGGTGATGGACTATTATTATACCGTGGCTCGCCGCGCCGGTTACGATGGCGAGCATAAGATATTGGGCGGCGATCATGTGCTGGGCGGCACGCGCAAGGCCGATGGCAGCGCCTATTTCATCCTCTTCACCGATGCGCCCGGCGGCAAGACGGGCGTGGACATCATCGCCGACAACGGGAAGTAACCGGCGTCCACTCCTTGCGCTTATGGCGCAGGAAGACTGTTTCACCATCGACCTTTCCCCTTTGGCGGATTCGCTATAGGGCGATAGTCATGACCAATATCTTTCTTGTAATGGGCGGCGGCGCGGTTGGCGCGGCGCTGCGCTACCAGCTTGGGCGCTTCGCCGGGCATTTGACGCCTGGCGCGACCTGGCCCTGGGGCACGTTTGCCGCCAATCTGATCGGCGGCTTCGCCATGGGGCTGCTCGCCGGATGGCTGGCGCGCGGCAGCGCGGTGGCGGGCGAACCGATCCGGCTGCTGCTCGGCGTCGGCCTGCTTGGCGGCTTCACCACCTTTTCCGCCTTCAGCCTAGAAACGCTGCTGATGTTCGAACGCGGCCAGATGATCGTCGCCTTGGGCTATGCGCTGGCATCGGTCATTGGCGCGGTCGTGGCGTTGGCGCTTGGCCTTACCGTGATGCGGAGTGTCGTAGCATGAAGGGCCGTCCCCCACCCAAGAGCGACGCCCCGCGCGGTCGCAAGCCTGCCGCGCCCGGCAAATCCACTGGCGGCAAACCCGCTGGGAGCAAGTCAGGGTTCGGCAAGGCCGCTGATGGCAAGCCCGGCGGCGGTGCGAGATCCTTTTCCAAGCCATCGGGTGCGCCCGGTCGCGCCCGTGGGGGGGCCAAGGCCGCGACCGCACGCAAGGGCGAAGGCGGCAAGCCCGCCTTCAAAGCGCCTTTCAAATCGGGCGCAAAGCCAGCGGGCAAGCCCGCCGCCAAAGCGGCGGTGGCGAAAGTCGCCGTCGTACCATCCACGCCTGCAAAACCCAGCGTAGCCAAGGGCGTCTCGCTCGACGTGCGGCAATATCGGGTGCAGCCCGACGATGACGGCATCCGCCTCGACCGCTGGTTCCAGCGGCATTTGCCCGATGTCGGCTTCAACATCGTGTCGCGCTGGTCGCGCACGGGTCAGTTGCGCATCGACGGTGCGCGCGCCGCGCCGGGCGACCGCGTTGCCGAAGGGCAGATGATCCGCGTGCCGCCCGCCGAAGCCAAGGCACCCGCCGCCGAACGTCCCAAGCGCGAGCGCGTCATCGACCTGACCGAGGATGAGATCGCTTTCGTGCAGGAGATGGTGATCCATCGCGACGCGCAGGCGATCGTCATCAACAAGCCGCCGGGCCTTTCGACGCAGGGCGGCACAAGGACCGACGAGCATGTCGACAAGCTGCTCGATGGCCTGATGTTCGATTCCGAATCGCGTCCCAAGCTGGTCCATCGGCTGGACAAGGATACGTCGGGCGCGCTGCTGATCGCCCGCACCAGCCGCGCCGCCGCGCATTTCGCCAAGGCCTTTTCCAGCCGCACCGCGCGCAAAGTCTATTGGGCGCTGGTGATCGGCGTGCCGTCCATCTCCGACGGGATGATCGAACTGCCGCTCGCCAAGCAGCCGGGCACCGGCGGTGAGAAGATGCATGTCGATGAGGAAGAAGGTCTGCCCGCCCGCACCCGCTATCGCATCATCGAGCGCGCGGGCAACCGCGCCTGCTGGGTCGAGCTGCAACCCTATACCGGCCGCACCCATCAGTTGCGCGTGCATCTGGCGGCGATCGGCCATCCGATCGTGGGCGACGGCAAATATGGCGGCAAGGATAGTTTCCTGACCGGATCGATCAGCCGCAAGATGCATCTTCACGCTCGCCGCATCCGCGTCGATCATCCCGATGGCGGCCGGGTCGACGTGATGGCCGAGCCGCCGACGCATTTCGCCGCGAGCCTTGCCGACATGGGCTTCGACCTCGGCCTTGGCGACATGCTGCTCGACGATGAGATCGACCGGACCCCGACCCGCGAGGATGAAAAGAAGTTCGCGCGCCAGCATGCCAAGCAGGTCCGCAAGGACCGCAAGGGCGAACGCCGGTCGCGCGGAGGTTCTCGCGACGAATGACGCCGGGCGCGCCCTATCGCTGGACTGATGAGGCCGCGATCCGTGATTTCGTGACGCAGACGGGCTTCGGCCTGCTCTGCGTCGCCGCGCCCGACCGGATGCATGTCGTCCATTTGCCGCTCATCTGGCTGGACGAGCGGCGGATCGGCCTGCACCTTCATCGCGCCAACCCGATCGTGCCGCATCTGGACGGGCAGGACGCGCTGATCGTCGTCACCGGGGATCAGGCCTATATCAGCCCCGACTGGTATGGCTTGCCCGACAAGGTGCCGACCTGGAACTATGTCGCGGCCGAATTGCGCGGGCCGATGACGCGGTTGGATAAGGCCGAAACCATCGCGCAGATCGACGCGCTGAGCCACGAGCAGGAGCGGCGGCTGGCACCCAAGCCATTATGGACGCGCGACAAGATGAGCGATGGCCTGTTCGACAGGACGATGACCGGGCTGGTCGGCTTTGCGATGCAGGTCGAGGCTATGCACGGCACCGCCAAGCTGGGGCAGGACAAGCCCGAAGCGGCGCGCATCGGAGTCGCCGACGCGCTCGACGCGGTGGGCGGAGGCGCGCTGGCGTCGCTGATGCGGGGGACATTGGCATGAGCAATCCGCTTGTCGTCTTCGATTGCGACGGCACGCTGGTCGATAGCCAGCATAGCATCTGCACCGCCATGACCCGCACGTTCGAGGAAGCCAAGCTGGCCCCGCCCGACCGGCCCGCCATCCTCTCGGTCGTCGGCCTGTCGCTGCCGCTCGCCATCGCACGGCTGTTGCCGGACGCGGAAGCGGATTTCCACGATCATCTCTCCGACCGCTACAAGCTGGCGTTCCAGGCGATGCGTCGGGAAGAGGGCGTGTGCGAACCGCTCTATCCCGGCATTGCCGATCTGGTGGTGGAACTGGATGTGGCGGGCTGGCTGCTGGGTGTCGCGACCGGGAAATCCGATCGCGGGCTGGCGCTGTGCCTCACCCATCATGGCCTGATCGACCGTTTCGTCACACTCCAGACCGCCGACCGCCACCCGTCCAAGCCACATCCGTCCATGCTGCTGACCGCTATGGCCGAAGCCGGAGCCGCGCCCGACACGACGGTCATGATCGGTGACACCAGTTTCGACATCGACATGGGCGTAGCCGCGGGCGTGCGCAGCATCGGCGTCGCCTGGGGCTATCACCCGCCAGCCGAACTGCTCGCATCGGGCGCGCAAGCCGTGGCGATGGACAGCGCGGCTTTGCGCGGCCATATCGGCGCGCCATGACCGATATGCCCCCGATTCCGCCCGTCGACCGCGAAAAGATTGCGCGTCAGCGTCACTTCGCCATCGGCCTGTTCCGCCTGTCGGGCGCGTTCGTCGTGATGATCGGCTTCCTCGCCATCATGCAGCGTTTTTCCTGGGTTCAGGGGGACAAGGCCAAGGCATTCGGCGCGATCATGGTCGTCGTCGGCCTGTTCCAGTTTGTGGTGGTGCCGCGCCTGATGCTGGCCCTGTTCAAGCGGACCGGATCATGAAACGCTTCTACAAGGATGTGACGATCGTGGCCGAGGGCGATGGCCATGCCATCCGCCTTGACGACCGCCCGGTCCGCACCCCTGCCCGCGCATTGCTGACGCTGCCCACATTGGCGCTGGCGCAAGCAGTTGCCGAGGAATGGCGCGCGCAGGGGGAGACGGTCGATCCGGCGTCCATGCCCTTCACCGGCCTTGCCAATGCGGCGATCGACCATATCGTGCCCAATCGCGCGCAATTTGCTGCCGGGATTGCGCGCTATGGGGAGAGCGACCTGCTCTGCTATCGCGCCCACGCGCCCGAAACGCTGGTCGCGCGACAGGCTGCTGCCTGGGACCCGCTGCTCGACTGGGCGCGCGCCCGCTATGATGTGGCATTTGTGGTGACGCAGGGCATCCTGCCAGTCGCCCAGCCCGAAGCGTCGCTCGCCCGGTTGCACGCAGCGGTTGCAAGGCATGATCCGTTCAGGCTGGCGGGTCTGTCCACATTGGTGGCGCTTAGCGGATCGCTGGTCTGTGGTCTTGCGGTCACGGAAAATAGCCATAGTGCTGAAGCAATATGGCAGGCAGCCGAGATAGACGAGGCCTGGCAGGCCGAACAATGGGGCGAGGATGCCGAAGCCAAAGCCCACAGCGGACGGCGCCAAAGCGAATTTTCCATGGCTGGAGCCTTTTGCGCGATGAGCTGAGTTTGGCGGGGTGGGAACTCGATCATTCCTTCGTTCATTAAAGATGTTGCGGGGCAGCAATGATGCCCGACCAATATTTCCAGATGACGAACAAGGAGACCCTGACGTTGCCAAAGTCCGCACTGATCGCCTTTCTGACCCTTTCGACAGCGATGACCGCCTCTGCCTTCGCGCAGGAAGCGCCCGCCGCTCCAGCCGCCACGACGTCGGCTGATTCCGCTGCGGCTGCAGAGGCCGCTCCCGCCGCCACTGAAATGACGCCGGAACAGATTGCGGCGTTCAACACGGCCGTTACCGATTTCACCGCCGGGCAGAGCGCGCAGCAGAGCGGCGACAACGCCACGGCCGTCGCCAAATATGAAGCGGCCATCCCCGCCATCAAAACGGCGGTCGAATCCGACCCGTCCAAGATGGACAATGTCAATTTCCTCGCCAACGCCCTCTATGCCAATGCCGCTGCCTATGGCGCGATGGGTCAGTTGGACAAGACGATCGCCCTCTATGGTGAATCGCTCCCCTATTGGCGCAAGGTGGTGGAAGCCAAGCCAACCGACGCGGCCAGCCGCAACATTCTGGCGGGCATCCTGATCCAGATGGGCAACCAGAAGCTGGGCGCGCAGGACAAGGCGGGATCGGCCCCGCTCTATAGCGAAGCGCTGACGCTGGCCCGCAAGTCGGTCGCCGAAAATGCCACCGACAATGTCAGCAAGAATATCCTGCTATCCGCGCTGATCGGTGCCAGCCAGTCGAGCAGCGACACGGCGCTTCAGGCCGAAGCCGTCGAAATGTCCAAGAAGATGCTGGCTGACGGCAGCGTCGATGCGACCAACAAGCCTTCGGCGCAGGCGCTGACCGGCGCGACCCAGGCTGGCTAAGAGATGTAGGTTTGAGGGGGCGGTAAAGCCCCTTCAACCCGCTCCGATCTTGTCGGCGTAGAGCAGCCGGCCCGTGCCGAGCAGCCCCAGTAAGTGCGGCAGCATGTGCGGCGCGACCGCGAAACAGCCCTCGCTCCGGCCGCACTTGCCCCATGCGGCGATATGATCCTCGCCCACATAATCCGCGCCGTGCAAAACGATGGCGCGTGGCTCCGCATTATTATTCTGCGGGTCCAGGCCCGCGAGCCGCATCGCCTGCCCATGCTGCCCGATATACATCTCGCCCGTCCGAAACGCGCCCGACGAACTGGCGAGCGAGTTGGGTTCGTTGGAGAAGCTCTGGAGCCAGCCGGAATGGGCCGGGTCCGACCCGCGACCATGCGCGACCAGATAGCTGCTGGACTGGCCGTTCATCAGATCAACGACGTGAAAGCGCAAATCCTTCGACGGCGCATCGAAATCGGCAATGGCCACCCGGTCCCGCAATAGGACGGCACCGGCATGGCGGTCGAGTGCCGCCTTCGCCCGCGCGAGCAGTCCGGCATAGGGGGGCAGCGGCGCGGCGCGCTGCATCGCAGGGACAGGTACGGGTTGGGGTGCCGTCGGCAGCGCAGCCTTGCCCATCGTATCGGGCAGAAATGTCAGGGCGAATCCGCTCAAGGCGAATTTCGTGAAATTGCGGCGATCCATCAGCGCCATATAGCAAAGGGAACGCCCCGGTCCAAGGCCGGGGCGATGCGCTTCATTCCTCCGTACCGCTCGTCTCGTCCGCTGGCTGCGCGTCATCGCGTGTGTCAGGCAGGCGCGCGGTCATGCCGGTCGCATCGGCGTCGTCCAGGATCTGCTGCTGTTCCGACACTGACGGCGGCGCTGCGGGCGTCGGCGCGACAGCATTGTTCGACGGCATCGGCAGCGCCGTATCCGGCTCTTCGATGATCACATTTTCGACTGGCGGTTCGACCAGATTATTGACGACCGGCGCGTCTTCTTCCTTCTTGCCGCACGCCGACAAGGCGAGGGCACCGATGAGCGCAGCAAAGGCAATTTTACGCATGGGGGATCAATCCTTCAAAGCTACAGTGGCGGCGGGGGCAGCGGTGGGATCGACCCGTCGGCTCGACGCTTCGATCTTGCTCGCGAGCAGCTTGTCCCAGCCATAGGGGTCGGCACGGAAACTCATCGTGCCGTTGTTGCTGGCAAAGGCGGTCCAATAGAGCAGATAGACCGCCACGTCCTTGGGCAGGGACACGCGCTGGGTCTTGCCTTCGTCGATCAGGCTCTGGATCTGGCCATTCAATGCCGGGTCGCTCGCCACCATCAATTCGGCCAGCGATACCGGCTTTTCGAGGCGGATGCAGCCATGGCTGGCCAGCCTGTCATAGCTCGAAAATTTACCGCGCGACGGCGTGTCGTGCAGATACACGGCGAATGGGTTGGCGAAATCGAACTTCAACCGGCCAAGCGCGCTGTTGGGTCCGGCAGGCTGGACGATCCGCTCGCCGCCTTCGGGCGTTTTTACGATCTTGTAGCCCTGCTTGATCAACGTCGCCCGTCCCTTGGGGAACAGTTCGCGCTTGGCGATCGACATGGGCACGTTCCACGGCGGATTGACGACGATCGAATGGATGTTCGACATCAGCATCGGCGTCGCATTGTCGGGGCTGCCGGTGACCGCACGCATCGAGCTGATAGGCTGGTCGCCTTCGAACATGGTCAGCACGGCCGCCGCGATATTCACCTGCACTCGGTTGACCGGCAGGTTGCGCGGCATCCAGCGCCACCGCTCCATATTCGCCATGATCGCCGCGATCCGGTCATCCACACTGACGTTGAGCGCCGTCAGCGTGCGCGTGTCGAGCAGGCCGGTGGGGTTGAGACCATAGCGGCGCTGCGCGCGCTGCAACACATCGCTCAGCTTCTCGCCCGGCGTCACCGCGCTATCCTCGATCGCGATGCGCGCGCGCACCACGTCGGGCGCGGACTGCGCGGTCAGCACTGGCCAACCGCCTTGATCGCGAATCGCTTCGTAGCGGACCAGCCCCTTGCGCAGCCCGTCATAGCCCGCATAGGGCGGGGTCAGGCTGTTTGCCCATTGCGCCAGCCGATCCTCGGCCACGGCCCGCGCCAGCGACGGGCGGGGGTCGAAAGGTGCGGGGCGCAGCGCCCAGACTTCGAGAAAATCGGCGGTATCGACGCGCCCGGTCGACAGCGCCTTGGCGCGATCCAGCACAGCGCGCACCAGCGCCTCGCCCGACAATGGCCCGCTTGCCTTCTGCCGCGCCATCAGCCCCTGCGCCGCGCCCTGCTTCAACCAGTCATTGGCCCACGCCTCCTGCGCCGCCGACAAGGGCGGGATCGGTGCGGGCAAGGGCGCGGCCGGAATCGCCTGCACCATGCCGGGCGCGGGCGATGTCGGCGCGGGTTGCGCTGGCGTGGGCAGGGTTGGTGCGACGACGGGCGGTGCAGCGATGCTTGGAGTGGCCAAGGAAAGGGCGCTGGCACCAAGCAAGGGCAGCAACGGGATACGGATCAGGGGGGAGCGGTTCATGCTGGACCAGATAGCGCAAAGCGGCCATCGTTCAAACGACCATAGCGGAAAAGATCATGCTGCACGTTGTTCACCATCCTGCCTATGTCTCCCCAGCAACACCCGGCAGCCGTTTCCGTTTCGACAAATATGGGCTGGTGATGGAGGCGCTGCGCGAATCCGGCGCGCGAATCACAGTGCATCAGCCCGACCCGATGCCGCGTGCCTGGATAGAGGCGGTGCATGATCCCGCCTATGTCGATCAGGTCGTGACCCTGTCCGTCCCGCCCGACAAGGAACGGCGGATCGGCTTTGCCGTCACGGAACGGGTGATGCGCCGATCGCTATTGTCGCCGGGCGGCACCTGGGCGGCGGCGCGTTTGGCGTTAGCGCATGGCTATGGTGCGAATGCAGCCGGGGGCAGCCATCATGCGCTGGCCGACAGCGGCGCGGGTTATTGCGTGTTCAACGATCTTGCCATCGCCGCCAACCGCCTGATCGCGGAGGGCGACGCGGCGCGCATCCTGATCCTCGATCTCGACGTGCATCAGGGCGATGGCACCGCATCGCTGATGGCGGGGCGCGGCGACATCTTCACCCTGTCGATCCATGCCGACAAGAATTTCCCGGTGCGCAAGGCGCGCTCGACGCTCGACATTGCATTGCCCGATGGGGTGGAGGATGCCGCCTATGCCGCGATCCTCGCTGACACGCTGCCATCCATTCTCGATGACTTTGCGCCCGACCTCATTCTCTATCAGGCTGGCGTCGATCCGCACGCCGACGACCGGCTGGGGCGGCTGGCGCTAAGCGATGCCGGGCTTGATGCGCGCGATCGCTATGTCATGCGCCAGGCCAAAGCGCGGGGCATCCCGCTCGCCAGCACCATGGGCGGCGGCTATGGCGAGGACCGGATGCTGGTCGCCCGCCGTCACGCCGCCTGCATGATCCGCCTGGCGCAGGAGGCGGCTCAGTGAACGGGGTCAGTGCCCAATAATTCGGCCTTGGTCTCCATCAGCTTGGCAGCGATGACGCCCGCCAGTGCGACACCGACGAAGTCGCTAAACGCCAGATAGAGAATGTAACCCCAGGGTGCATGATTGAACACGGCCTGGCCCACATGCATCCACAGCACCGCTGCCAACGGGAACAGAATCGCCACGCGCATCCGATCACCAAAATTCGCCGCGATAAAGCGTAACGCCATGGCGATGATCACGCCAGCGATCAGCGCCAGGATCAACCCGCCGATCAGCGCGCCGCTGTCCATCACTGGAAAGCCGCCCTCATTATAGAAGATCTGCGCGACTGGCCCCTTGCCGTACAGCACGGTGCCCTGCGCCGAGGAGGGATCAGGAATGGTATAGACGCCAGTGCCGGTGGGCGTTAGCGCCTGCGCCATGGCCGCCTGCAAATTGGCGCTCGCCTGTTCGTCGGTGCGGCTGAGCGCCAGCGCGCTCAAGGGCGTGCCCCAGAAGATGAAGCCGGTAATGAACAAGGCGAACCCGCCGACCAAGCCGCCAATAACAGTACGAACCATGACAATCTCCCCCATAAGGATAGTAAGCTGACGCCCAAACGCTTGGCGCGCAACATCTATCCGATGGAAAAGAGTCAGTCGGTTGGACGCGCGGCCTTTTCGGCAATGCCTGATACGCCTTCGCGGCGGTCGAGTTCGTCCATCACATCGTCCAGGCTGATATCGAGATCTGTCAACAGCACGATGAGGTGAAATAACAGGTCGGCGCTTTCGCCAATCGCGGCCATTCGGTCCCCCGTCATTGCAGCGATGACGGTTTCGACCGCTTCCTCCCCGACCTTCTGCGCCATGGTGCCGCGCCCACGGGCCGTCAGCTTGGCGACATAGGAAGTGGATGGATCAGCCGTCCGCCGCTGGCGGATCGTCTGCTCAAGGGTATGAAGGGTTGCGCGCATGTCGCGCATGAAGCGGTCCGCGCGCAACCCGTCAATCGAAAATTACTTGCGCTTGCGCCGACCCACCACGACGCGGCCGACCAGAACCGCCGCACCCATGGCGAACAACGCCATCTGTTCGGGTTCAGGCACCGGGGTTGGCGTGCCGCCCGACGAACCGCCGGTGCTGGTGCCGCCGGTGCTGCTGCTGCTGCCGCCCGACGAGCCGGTGTTGCACTTGCCAAACAGACACCAGAATGTGGCAGACGCCGGTGCAGGCACCGCGACGCCCATCAGTGCAGCGGCCCCAGCCGCCAGAAGCATGTTGTTCAATTTCATCGCTTTTACCCTCCCTGCGCTCGACCCCCATTGGTCGACGCTCGCGAAAGGCGTTAATGCAGGCCGTGTGCCAAATGGCCAAAGCCACGTATTTCAGCCAAAAATCTCGGTTAACGGCATTTTGGCGGATATGGTTACTGTAAGGTAAATCGACGCTTTCGATCTGTTCAGCCGCGCACCGGCACGCCAGCCGCCGCCAATGCGCGATGCGCCTCGCCAATCGTATGCTGGCCGAAATGGAAGATCGATGCCGCCAATACTGCGCTGGCATGACCCAGCGTCACGCCCTCGACCAGATGATCGAGCGTGCCGACGCCCCCGCTGGCAATCACCGGCACCGATACCGCATCGGCGATCGTGCGCGTCAGCGCCAGGTCATAGCCCTTGCGCGTGCCATCCCCATCCATCGAGGTGACGAGCAATTCGCCCGCGCCCAGCTCCGCCAGCCGCAGCGCATGCGCCAGCGCGTCGATCCCGGTCGGCTGACGTCCGCCATGGGTGAAGATTTCCCAGCGGCCTTCCGCGACCTGGCGCGCATCGACCGATCCGACGATGCACTGGCTGCCGAAGCGGTCGGCGATGTCGGCCACCAGTTCGGGCCGCACCACCGCGGCGCTGTTGACCGCGACCTTGTCCGCCCCCGCCAGCAGCAGCGCGCGCGCATCCTCGGCGCTGCGCACGCCGCCGCCCACGGTGACCGGCATGAAGCAGACTTCCGCCGTGCGCCGCACCACGTCCAATATGGTCCCGCGCGCTTCATGCGTCGCGGTGATATCCAGGAAGCATAGTTCATCCGCCCCGGCCGCGTCATAGAGACGCGCCTGCTCGACCGGATCACCCGCATCCTTCAAATCAACGAAATTGACCCCCTTGACCACGCGGCCATTGGCGACGTCGAGACAGGGAATGACCCGCGTGCGGACGGTCACGCCGCCGCCCGCGCCACCGCCATCGCGGCCTTCAGGTCCAGTCGCCCGTCATAAAGCGCGCGGCCCGTAATCACGCCTTCGATCCCGTCGTCGGCATGCAGGCTCAATATGCGAATGTCGGCGATGCCCGCCACGCCGCCGCTGGCGATCACCGGAATGTCGGTCGCCCGCGCCAGTTCGACGGTCGCGTCGATATTGCAGCCCTTGAGCATCCCGTCACGGCCGACATCGGTGAAGAGCAGGCTTGCGACGCCCGCATCCTCGAACCGGCGGGCGAGATCGATCACCGGCATGTCGGACTTTTCCGCCCAGCCGTCAGTCGCGACGAACCCGTCGCGCGCATCGACCGCCACGACGATGCCGCCGGGAAAATCGCGCGCCGCCATCTTCACGAATGCCGGGTCTTTCAGCGCCGCCGTGCCGATCACGATCCGCGAGACACCCAGGTCGAACCAGCGCTCCACCGCCTCGCGATTGCGGATGCCCCCGCCCAGTTGCACATGCCCAGGAAAAGCCTCGACGATCGCCTCCACCGCATCGGCATTGACCGCACGGCCCGCAAAGCTGCCGTCCAGGTCCACGACATGGATATGCTGCGCACCGGCCTGCGCGAACAGCATCGCCTGCGCGGCGGGATCGTCACCATAGACGGTGGCGCGGTCCATATCCCCTTCGGCCAGGCGGACGACCTGGCCATTTTTCAGGTCGATGGCGGGAAAGACGATAAGGCTCAAGGACACCACTCCAGAAAGCGCGAAAGAAAGGAAAGGCCATAGGATTGGCTCTTTTCCGGGTGGAACTGGCAACCGATGATCGTATCGCGCGCCACCGCCGCGACCAGCGGGCCGCCATGGCTGGTGATCGCCGCGACATGGGCCGGATCGGTCGCTTCGAAATGATAGCTGTGCAGGAAATAGGCCTCGCCCGGCTCCAGCAACGGCGGCGAGCCCTGCAGGATCACATCGTTCCAGCCCATATGCGGCACCTTGATGCCCGGCTCGGCCGGTTCGATCAGCCGCACCGTACCGGCTATCCAGCCCAGTCCGTCATGCCACCCGAATTCCTCGCCCGCGTCCGCCAGCAACTGCATCCCCACGCACACGCCCAGGAACGGCACCGCGCGGCTGCCCACCGCCTCGTCCATCGCCTCGACCATGCCAGGGATCGCCACCAGCGCGTCGCGACAGGCGCGAAATGCCCCTACGCCCGGCAGGACGATGCGATCGGCCCGGCGAACCAGATCGGCGTCAGCGGTGATGACGACATCCTGCGCGCCAGCCTTGCGCAGGGCATTATGCACCGAATGGAGATTGCCCGCGCCATAGTCGATCAGGGCAATGGTCATCGGCCCGATGTCTCCACCCGCTTATCGGCCACCATCCATCCTCCCCTGCAAGGGGAGGGGGACCACGAAGTGGTGGAGGGGTGTCCCGCTATCGATCGGGTGACACCCCTCCGTCTGGCTACGCCAGCCACCTCCCCTACCAGGGGAGGATGAGCAAAAGAAAAGAGCGAAGACGAACTCACAACATGCCCTTGGTCGAGGGGATCGCGTCCGCCTTGCGCGGGTCGATCTCGACCGCTTGGCGCAGCGCACGGGCAAGCCCCTTGAACGCGCTTTCGACGATATGATGGTTGTTCGCCCCATAAAGCAATTCGATATGCAGCGTGATCCCGGCAGCCTGCGCGAAGCTGTGGAAGAAATGCTCCACCATCTCCGCGTCCCATTCGCCGATCTTTTGCACCGTGAAGGGAAGCTTGCACACCAGCCAGGGCCGGCCCGAAATGTCGAGCGCGACGCGGCTGAGCGTTTCGTCCATCGGCGAATAGACGCTGCCATAGCGACTGATGCCGCGCTTGTCGCCCAGCGCCCGTGCCACCGCCTCGCCGATCGCGATGCCGGTATCCTCGGTCGTGTGATGCTGGTCGACATGCAGGTCACCGACCGTCTTGACGCTCATGTCGATCAGCGAGTGCCGCGACAATTGTTCGATCATATGGTCGAGGAAACCGATGCCGGTCGACACCGAATAGAGGCCAGTGCCGTCAAGGTTGACGGTCACGTCGATCTGGGTTTCCGCTGTGTTGCGGTGAATCTCGGCCGTGCGCATGGTGGCCCTATAGCGTGTGGTGCGCGCCATGCAATCTGCGCGTGCGGGGGTTGACCGCATGATTCGCGCCGTTAGGACATTGGGCCATGAGCGATGACCTGCCCGACAGCCTGATTCCCTATGACGAAATCGTGCAGGAAGCCCTGCGCGCCGTTGTCGGCCGCGTATTGGGTGAGGTGGAACGCAGTGGCGGCCTGCCCGGCGCCCATCATTTCTACATCACCTTCAAGACGCAGGCACCCGGCGTCGATATCCCCAAGCGGCTGATCGAGCGCTTCCCGGACGAAATGACCATCGTCCTGCAGAATAAATATTGGGATTTGAAGGTCAGCGACCAGCATGTCGAGGTCAGCCTGACCTTCAACCAGGTGGCCGCCCACCTCTACATCCCCTTTGCCGCGATCACCGCCTTCGTGGACCCCGCCGTCAACTTCGCCCTGCAATTCCAGGTGCAGACAGACGCCCTGCCCGAACCGCATGACGAAGCCGAAAATGACGGCCCGGTGATTATCAACGAAGACGGCTCCAACGTCGTCAGCGTGGATTTCGGCAAAAAGAAGTAAGGGCGGGTTGCGCGCTGCCGCCTACTGATTTGTTACGTTGGACAATGGAACACGAATCGCCTTAGCCAGTGACCATGCGCATGAGGTCGCCAGCAACGGCCCTCAGAACGGTTGGTGCCGTTGCATGCTATCGATATAGCCCGCCATAAATGTATACCCGACAGCGCTGTAATGGACTTCATCATCGAATAGATAGGACGGATTGACTCCATTTGAGGCGCATAGAAACGCGGGGTTGGTATCGACATGACGTGACTTTAGCGTCCCGACCTGCTGTCCTACCAGTCGATTTACCCTATCAATAAACCCACGCTTGTATTCGAAATTCGCGCCTCGCAAGGGAACCGCCATCGTCGTCACTTTCTGGTCGGGTAGTTGAGCGCGCACATGGCGCACGATCGACAATATGCCTTCCGCCACGGCCTCTTCCGTAGGGCCGCTCGTAATATTATTGGCACCAGCAAATATGACTACCTGATCGGGATTGATATCGGCCAGATCCAATTGCATCAATCGCCACAGGATATGCTGCGTTCGATCACCGCCAATGGCATATCTGTAGACGGTGCCGCCGCCTGGCCAGGGAACATGCTTTGGCCAGTTAGCGGCGAGTGAGTCACCGATCATTAAAGTGCTGATTTTTTTTCCTGCCAAATAGGCTATTTGCTGCTGGAATTTTGGAGTCCACCATTCCTCGGTCCGTGGAGTGGGTAGGCAAGTCGGGAGCGTCTGGTTCATAATGATCCTATAAGATATTGGCTTGCGGCCGGACCATGAAGCGATCGACCATGATATGAATCACCACATCGGGTTTTTCGCTCTCGACCAAAGAAAAAAGAACTTCCGGCCGCCAGACATAAATGACCTCGCTGAAATGGCGTGCGATCATGGGAGCGAGAAGCGTCGTGAAAGAATCTCGAAAAACCAACGCCTTCGGTAAATTCTTGTTATTGTTTTTCATTACCAGCGTTTCGCGCGTCTGCGAAACCTTGAGATGCTCAGCAACCTTAATCGTGAAAACATCACCATTAGCATCAAATAATTGCTCAACATTTTCTTGGAAAACGGCCGGATCTAGGCCCGTAGGCGATATCGCCAGCAGCGGATATTCTTCTCCGATAAAGGCGACCTTTTCCTTGTTGGCAAGGTCACCTCTGTAATTCTTGAATATACGCGATCCAAATAAAGCGCGGTCATGCGGAAGCCCGCAATCCACAACATCCGCCACGGTTGCGATTACCTCGCAATATGCGCGATGTGCGCCAATATAATTCCAGTGCGTGTCGGTACGGTAAAATGTTTCGTGGCGCGCATGTTCATCCCGAAGCGCCGTATCAAGTGCGATCAGAGGCGATCCATCCTCAGCCAGAAGTCGCCGGATCACGTTGGCGGGCATCATATCGAAATCGGTTACCATCCCGGTTGGCAGTTGTTCCAAGCATATCCGCTCTTTGGTCGGCGCGATAAAGAAGAAATAGGGGACGCCCAAGTCACGGAACCTGCGCCGTCGCTCGTCAAACACCGAGCGATAATTGTCTTTCATCACCGGCGTCACAGAAAAACGTCCGGCAATCTGGTCCCTTACCCTGTTACTGTCGTCAGCAAGAAACAACCAATTGTCCCTACCGAGCAAGGCGCGTGCCGTCGTATTTTTATGTGGCGCGGTCGGGCGGTAAAAAGAAACCGTGGACTGCATCTGCCGCGCCGATGTGTCCGCATCACCCATTTCGCTCGTCAGATCCCCTAGAACGAATTGAGGGTCGGAATGCAGGATGACAGCACGGACACTATGCCTGCGTCCATCAACATAGTCTTCGGGAAGAGTAGCGGAAAAGGCACAAAATCCGCCCCTCTTGCCCTTGCCCTGTAAATCACCACGCAGTTGGTCGGCGACAACCGTGCAGACCAGTCCGCCATCGATGAAAATATTTACGAAAACCGGATCATCATTATTCTTGTCCCACGCCCACCCCTCGACCCTGTCAAGCGTAGCCCGCTCCAATTTACCTTCAAAATCATGGACTTTTGCAAGAGCAGCTTGAGACATTAACGGGTCGTCCTAATCGGGCCATTCGATAGCCGCTGAGGGTTAGGAAATATCGCCGGGTAGGGCAATAGTTGGGTTTGGCGGCGTGATGGACCAGCATGCCCCTTGATTACCCGGTACGGTGACGCGGACCTGTCCTATACGCTTCCTCTTCATTATGATCAGCGCAACATTTCACACCAACGCTCTTGGATTTCCAATATCCGACCCCAAATGCGCCTAGCAGATGCGAACAATTCTCAATTTGGAGTATCCATGCCCGCCACCCGTACCGAAACCGACAGTATCGGCCCGATCGACGTCCCCGCCGACGCCTATTGGGGGGCGCAGACGCAGCGGAGCATCGAGAATTTCCCCTTTGGCGACACCGAACGCATGCCGATCGGCATTGTCCATGCCATGGCGATCGTGAAGCAGGCGGCGGCACGGGTGAACCGGCATCATGGGCTGGACGCCATACAAGCCAAAGCGATCGAGACGGCGGCGGTGGCGGTTGCGGCGGGCGACTATGACGATCAGTTTCCGCTTGTCATCTGGCAGACCGGCAGTGGCACCCAGACCAATATGAACGTCAATGAAGTGATCGCCGGTATCGCCAATGAAGCGCTGACCGGCACCCGTGGCGGCAAGGTGCCGGTGCATCCCAACGACGGTGTGAACTTCGGTCAATCCTCCAACGACAGCTTCCCCACTGCGCTGCATATCGCGGCGGCCTTGGCGGTCGTAAAGGCGCTGTTCCCCGCGCTCGACCGGCTGCACGCCGCGCTCGATGCCAAGGCGCAGGCGTGGGCGAGCATCGTCAAGATCGGCCGCACCCATTTGCAGGATGCGACCCCGCTAACGCTGGGACAGGAATTTTCCGGCTACGCGCATCAACTCTATCGCGCCAAAAAGCGGATCGAACCGGCGGCGATGCACGGCATGATGGCGCTGGCGCAGGGCGGCACCGCCGTTGGCACCGGGCTCAATGCGCCCAAGGGCTTCGACGTCGCGGTCGCGGCGGAGATTGCGGCGATCACCGGCTTGCCGTTCCGCACGGCCGACAATAAGTTCGAGGCGCTGGCCTCCAACGATCCGCTGGTTCACCTCTCCTCGACTCTCGCCACACTGGCGGTGGCGCTGACCAAGATCGCCAACGATATCCGCCTGCTCGGCTCCGGCCCGCGCTCCGGCCTTGGCGAGCTGGACCTGCCCGCCAATGAGCCTGGCAGTTCGATCATGCCCGGCAAGGTCAATCCGACTCAGTGCGAGATGCTGACGATGGTGGCGGCGCAGGTGATCGGCAATCATCAGGCGGTGACCGTGGGCGGGATGCAGGGGCATCTGGAACTCAACGTGTTCAAACCGATGATCGGCGCGGCGGTGCTGCGCTCGATCCATCTGCTTGCCGTGGGCATGGACAGTTTCGCCGAACGCTGTGTCGAGGGGCTGGAGGCGAATGAGGCGCGGATCGCTGAACTGGTCGATCGGTCGCTGATGCTGGTCACGGCACTCGCCCCAGCGATCGGCTATGACCAGGCGGCTGCGATCGCCAAACATGCCCACAAGACGGGCCAGACGCTCAAGGAAGCCGGGCTGGAACTGGGTCTGGTGGACGAGGCGACCTTCGACGCGCTGGTGCGCCCGGAAAATATGGTGTGATCGACATGGCACTGGTGGAACCGGCGGGCGTCCGATACATTAACCCCTTATGAAGAAGCCGCGCACCCCCTCCGCCCCGCTCGCCACTGTCCGCCCGCCCAAGGGTCGGGGCATATTGCGCAAGGTTGCGCGTGTCGGTGCGACGGTCGTGGCCGCCCGTGTCGCTGCCGCCACCGGCAAGAAAGGCATTTTCGGTCTCGTGGCCGGCATGGGGGCCAAGCGGGTCATCATGCGTTACCCTGCTGGTGCCCTGTTTGTGACCGGGGCTTATATGGCGGGCAAACTCTATGAGGCGAAATGCGAAGCGGATCGCAAGCGCGCGACCAAATTGCTGCCCGACCTCAGCGCCGAACCGATCCCGATCGAAACCGCGCGCAAGGCACGCGAGGGCTAAGCGCTGCCGACCCGGCTTTTCCTATCCGGTCGCTTGTTGATCCCGCCTCTTGCCAAAATGCGTCGCAAGCGTCACTAGCGGCCATGGCTGAGCATATTCCGATCGAAACGCCCGATTTCCAGCGCCGTGGCGTTCTCTTCGTTCTGTCGTCCCCGTCGGGCGCGGGCAAGTCCACGATCGCGCGCAAGCTGCTCGCCGCCGAACCGGACCTGTCCATGTCCGTCTCCGCCACCACCCGGCCGATGCGACCGGGCGAGGTCGATGGCAAGGATTATCATTTCGTCGATCTGGAAGCGTTCCGCCAGATGACGGCCGACCATGAATTTCTCGAATGGGCGCATGTCTTTGGCCAGCGCTACGGCACGCCACGCGCACCCGTGGAAGCGATGCTCAAGTCCGGCAAGGACGTGCTGTTCGACATTGACTGGCAGGGCGCGCAGCAATTGCATCAGATCGCCGGGGGCGATGTCGTCCGCATCTTCATCCTGCCGCCCTCGATGGAGGAACTGGAACGCCGCCTGCGCGGGCGCGGGACTGACAGCAATGCCGTGATCGAAGGCCGCATGGCCCGCGCGGCGGGCGAAATCGCGCATTGGGACGGCTATGATTATGTGCTGTGCAATGTCGATGCCGATGATTGTTTCAGCCGGGTGCAGACCATCCTGCATGCCGAGCGCATGAAGCGCAGCCGCCAGACCGGCCTGATCGGCTTCATCCGTCGCCTGGGCCGCTATCATCAGGACGATTGAGATTAGGCCGTAAAGCCCGCCGGATCGGCCCAGTCGGGATGGGTCCAGGCCATCACCCGGAACAAGGTGCCCATCGCTTCTTCATCGGTCAGCCGCATCCGTGCCGCCTCGACCTCCGCCGCGCGCGCGGGCGTTGCGCGGGCCAGTTGCTCGGCGCGCGGATCAATCCCCAACTGGCGCAGGAAATCGCCCTGCCCCACCGTGCCATGGACCCGCAGCCCCGCCTGCCGCGCCATGTTGCCGATGACGCTGAAATCGACATGGGTGGTCAGGTCCACCTCACCCGGATCGGTGAAGGGGTCGGCGAACTGGTGCGCCTTGACCGCCTGCAATGTGTCGCCCAGCAGCGGCCCTTCATAGCCATAGTCGATAATGATCGCCGCCCCGCCTTGCTTGGCAATGCGCTGCGCCAGAGCATAGGCGATGCCGGCGCCCACGATCGGCGTTTCGATGATCGCGCCATCCTGCGCCTGCGCGGCGATCGGCGGCAGGCCTGATTCGATGCGGCGATAACCCGGCACGGGCAGAAAGGCGGCATCCGCCTCGCGCCGGATCACTACCCGCTCGCGCCATTCGTCGCCGACGCGGATGCATTGGCGGACGGGCAGCGCATCGAAAAATTCATTGGCGACGACCAGCAGCGGCCCTTCATGCGGCAAGCTGTCGATAGTCTCATGATGGGTGACATGGGGGATCAGCCCACGTTGCCGGTCACGCAGGACGGGGCTGGTCTCGACGCAATGGACGCGCGGGGCGAGCGCCGCGCGCTCCATCGCCCGCAGCGCATCGGCCGCCAACGTACCGCGCCCCGGCCCCAGTTCGGCATAAAGCGCGCCGGGCCGCCGCCCCGACCGCATCCAGACATCGGCCAGGCACAGGCCCACCAGTTCGCCGAACATCTGGCTGATTTCCGGCGCGGTGGTGAAGTCACCCTCCAGCCCCAGCGGATCGCGGGTCGCATAATAATGCTGGTTCGATTCGGCCATATAATGGGCGACCGAGATCGGCCCGCCCGCCGCAATCTGCCGCGTCAGTCGTTCCGCCAGCGGGAGCGGTTCAGCTGACACTCGCGCTGCCCGCGATCGGTTCCACCCGCACGCGGCGGCCCTTGGCGGTGAAGATGAGGTAAAGCCCGCCCAGGATCATCGGCACGCACAGCCACTGGCCCATATGCAGGCCGGTGCGTGCGGCGAACTCCATCAACTGCGCGTCAGCCTCCCGCACATATTCGACACCGAAGCGGAAGCAGCCATAGCCGAGCAGGAATATGCCCACGAGCATTCCCGGCTGATAGCGGGCGCGGGTGCGCCAGAAGGCGAAGGCGAGGATGGCGAACAGCACGGCCCCTTCCAGCGCGGCTTCGTAGAGCTGGCTGGGGTGGCGCGGGAACGGCCCGCCGGTGGGGAAGATAATGCCCCAAGGCACATCGGTTTCCTTGCCCCACAATTCGCCATTCACGAAATTGGCGAGCCGACCGAAGAACAGGCCGAAGGGCACGCAGCAGGCGACATAATCGTGGATGCGCAGCCAAGAGAGCTTCTCCTTGCGCGCCATGTAGAGGATGCCGAGCGACACGCCCGCCGCGCCGCCGTGGAAGGACATGCCGCCATTCCAGAGCTTGAGGATATCGAGCGGATTTTGCAGGATTTCGGGCTGGTAGAAAATCACATAGGCGAGCCGGCCGCCGATGATGATGCCCAGCGTCGCATAAAAGATCATGTCGTCGGCATGCCGCCGGGCCATCGGCGATCCGGGCTGCGCGATCAGCCGCAGCAGATACCAATAGCCGATCAATATGCCCGCCAGATAAGCAAGGCTATACCATTTCAGCGTGAAGAATCCGAGGTCGAGGGCAATGGGACTAAGCCCCAGATCCTCGAAACGGATGGCGCTCGAAGCGGCGGCGGCAAGGTCCAGGATCAAATCGGCTTCCTTAGTGGCAAGACGTTTGCCGCCATAGAGGAAGCCCCGGCCAAGACCAAGAGGCTGTGGCGCGGCCGGGACGGTTTAGGTCGTCCCGGCCGCGCACCTTATTGCGGCAGGCCCAAGGCCTTGACGATATCGGCCCAGGCGACAAGCTTGAAATTCTGCGCCGCCGCGCCATTCTGGCCATCCTGCGCGATGAACAGGCCGCCGGGATATTGGGGGCCAAAATCACCCAGCATCACCTCAATGCCGTCGGTTTCTTCCGTCCCACCAATTGCTCCATCGATAATACGAAAACGACCGACATAGCTGTCGTCGCTGATGCGATAGAGGGTATAGGCGTTGTCGCCCTGACTTGAGACAATGACATAACCGTCTTTCTCTCCGATCGGGGCGATGGCGACGCCTTCGGCATCGGCGACGATATTCTTGCCGTCTGCGGCTGCGATCTTGGTGGGTGTGGTGCTGCCGCTGGCCCGCGCGTCGAAGCGCCACAGGCCGACATCCTCTTCCGCCACATAAAGCGTGCCGGTGCGGTCATCGACCGCGCAGCCCTCTGACTGGGTGTCGAGTTTCATCGTTCGCACAATGCGGCCAGTCGGTGTCGTACCCGACGCATCGAGTGCGACCTGATTGATCGTCCCGTCCTTGAGCACGATGAAGGCATAGAGACCGGCGGTGTCCGATCCCATACATACGCCATAAGCTTCGCCAGAACCGCCATCGACAATGCCCAGCGCTTTTAACTTTGCCGTGACCGGGTCCAGTTGAAACAATGCCAGCTTCGCTCGTGCAATGTCATTGCGATCTGACGCAACAACCAGGATACCCGTGCCGCCATTAATCGTTACGCCATCCTTCAGATCGACATTATTGACCCGGCCGGCGTCGAGGAAGTCTCGCACCCTGCCATCCAAACCATAGACATAGACGCCCGCCTTCTTGTCGGTGCCGACGATCAGGCTTTGCAGCGGATCGGTCGCGTTGCGCCAAATTGCCGGATCATCCGCCGCATCGGCATTTGACGTACCGACTGGCGTCGTTTCACCGCGCGCGGTCACGGACACCGCCGGGGTAGCGTTGGCGATGCGCACGGCGATCGGCACTTCGACTTCACCAGCGGCGCAGGCCGACAATGTAACAAAAGTGAAACCCAAAATCATCGAACTGTAATATTTATTTCGCGATGTAGTCACGAATACCTCCTAGCGGCGCAATTCGACCGGCTAGATACAAGACATTGTCCGCTGGTCAATTAAACTATTGTCAATAGGGGGTAGGTATGGTCGCGAATAAGTGGCTGTTATTCGGTTGCGCATCAATCGCACTGTTTTCCGTTTCCGCACATGCGCAGGCACCCGCCGACGCTGATGAGGTCGCACGGACGGACGGGCCGATTACGCAGGCGGCCGACATCGTCGTCATTGCCGGGATCGGCTATCGCGATCGCACCGACACCCCCGAACCCGTGCTGAAATATGGCACCGATTATTTTCAGCGCTTCGAGCCACTGACCGCTGGCGATGCGCTCAAGCGCGTCCCCTCCGTCACCTTCCTGTCGGACGTGATCGAAAGCGACGCGCCGCGTCTGCGCGGCCTGCCGCCCGGTTATACCCAGATCCTGATCAATGGCGAGCGCGTGCCCGGCGGCAGCGCGGATCGCAGCTTCTTCCTCGACCGCATCCCCGCCGAACTGATCTCCAGCGTCGAGATTGTCCGCTCTTCCTCCGCGCGTCGCACGGGTGATGCGGTTGCAGGATCGCTCAACATCAATCTGCGCGACGGCTATGAGCTGGATGGTGGCTATATCCGTGCCGGCGGCCTCTATTATGACGACAAAGAAATCGAACCGAGCCTGGGCCTGGTCTGGGGCGGTCAGGTCGGCCCCGGCCGTCTGCTGCTGGGCGCGAACCTGCAGGGCCGTCACAATCCTAAGCAGAAAAAGAGCCTGCGCTACGGCGACTCACCGGAAAATAATCCCGATTACGCGACCGATGATTTCGATAATCGCGAGGACCAGAGCGATACCCGCGATGGCAAGGATTATAGCTTCAACGGCAGCTATGAAATCGACGCTGGCGACACCAAATTCAAATTGAACGGCTTCTTTGTCCGTACCGACCGGACGGAAGACGAACGCAGCTTCGAATATAATGATCCTACCGCTATTTCAGGACCAGTCCCATCGGGCAACCTTCTGACCGACAATGCCAATGTGGCAAAGATTGACCAAGAAAATTACTCGATTGATGGCAAGTTGACACATAATTGGTCGTTGGGCGAAACCAGCATTCGGGTCAGCTACGCCAAGTTCGATGAAAAACGTGACGAAACCGAATATGAAGTCGATTTCGATCGCTCTACGCCCCGCTTTACCGGCGACCTGACTGAGGCCCGCATCAAAGACAAGGAAGTTTCGGTCAAGCTGGAGCATGCGGTTCCCCTGAATGAAAAGATGAAGCTGATTGTCGGTGGATTCGCCCAGAATAAGGATCGCAACACGTCGATCGCGGAGATTCGCAACCGCTTCAACGTCGCCGCCGTCCGCAATAATTGGGACCAGTTCAGTCAGAACCCCACCACGCTGAACACCAGCTTTGGTACGCCCGCACCGATTGCTGGCGGCCTTAACAAGATCGAGGAAGATCGGCGCGACCTCTTTGGTCTTATCGAAAGCAAGGGCGGTCCGGTCAGTTGGGAAGTGGGCCTTCGATATGAAACGACCGATCTGAAGATTACCGACGAAACCGCGGCGGCAGCGCTACGGGTGCAGTCCAACGATTATGCCAAGCTGTTGCCGTCGGCATCCATCAAGTTCGACATCGGCGGGGGAAATCGCATCATTGCCTCGACCGCTCGCACCAATCGTCGCCCGGAATTCAACTATCTCTCACCCGCTACGCTGGAAGAGGAAGTGGGTGACAGCGACCTGTTGGGCAATCCCCAGCTTGACCCCGAAACGGCGTGGGGCTTCGACATCGGCTATGAGCATCGCCTCGGTCCACGCGGTATCTTTGGCGTCAACTTCTTCTATCGCGACGTCAAAAACCTGATCGAACTGACCAACACTGGCCAGCAAGGGTCGGCGGGTGCAGGCACTTTCGTATATCAACCCATGAATGTGGGCGACGGCAAAGTGTGGGGTATCGAGTTCGACCTATCGAGCGATCTGGGCATTATCGGCCTTCCCAACACCGGCATCTTTGGCAATTTTTCGCTGCTGGATAGCGAGATTAGTGATTTCCAAGGCAAACGCCGTTTCAATGACCAGTCGAAATATGTCTATAATTTCGGCTTTATTCAGGATTTCCCACAGGCGGGAGCGGCATTCGGTGCCACCTATCGCAAGCAGGGCAGCGCCTATGGTCGGGTGCTTGCAGAAGAAGTGACCACCACCTATGGCGCGGACCTCGAAATCTTCGTCGAAAAGCGCTTTGGCAAGACCTTCACGATCCGTGCGGTCGGCTCTAACTTGTTGAACGGTGCAAAGCGCGAGACATTCAACAAGTTCGACAATCTGGCCGACCAGATCGACCGCAACTTCGACGAATATGAGCTGGAAAGCGAAAAGGCTGGACCCGTGTTCCAGATCATGGCGCGCTACGCCTTCTGATCCGGCATCAGGTCGTAAAGCGAGGGGCTGCGCGGTGCGCGGCCCCTTTTTTTGTTGAGCCACGCTATCCCCTCAATGGAAGTCGCGCGATCCCGGTAATATCCGTACCTGGCGCGGGTGGGTGGCGGTGCGCGGTGGGGGACTGCCGGTGCCGTCGCCGTTGTGGGTCAGGCGGCCCAGCGCGTCGCTGCGGTCATGCACGCGCACAGCCATCAGATGGACGACGCCTTCCTTGCTGCGCTGGATTTCGCCCTCCACCAGCATCAGCCGCGATGCCATCACTGCGCGCCGCTGCATCTCGAACAGCCGCGCCCACAGCAGGATGTTGGCGACGCCGGTTTCATCCTCGATCGTGATGAAGACGGCATTGCCCTTGCCCGGCCGTTGCCGCACCAGCACCACGCCCGCCACCTGCACCCGCGCGCCATTTTTGGCCGCGCTCGCCTGCGCGCAGCTCAGCACGCCTTCGGCGGCGAAGGCCGGGCGCAGAAACTGCATCGGATGGCCTTTCAAGGACAGGCGCGTTACCTGATAATCGGTCGCCACCTGCTCGGCGAGCGGCATGGCGGGCAGCATGGCGGGCAGCATGGCGTCCGGTTCCTCGCCCAGTTCGCGCGCGGCCCGGTCCTGCCTCCGCGCCGCGGCGAAGAGCGGCAGTTCGTCGGACGGCGTGCGCCGCGCCTCCCACAAGGCGGCGCGCCGGTCCTGCCCCAGCGAGCGGCAGGCATCGGCATCGGCCAGTAATCGCAACGTGCGCGCGGGCAGGCCCGCCCGACGCGCCAGATCCTCGATACTGGTAAAGGGGGCATCGGCCCGCGCCGCCACCATCTGCGCAGCCCAGTTTTCGCGAAACCCATCGACCTGTCGCAACCCCAGCCGCAGCGCCAGGGCTGGACCCGTCCCCTCCCCCCGATCCGTCCGGCGCGCCCGGTCGATCGGCTCCAGCCCATTGTCCCATTGGCTGGCATTCACATCGACACCCTGCACGGTCACGCCATGGGCGCGCGCGTCCCGCACCAGTTGCGCGGGCGCGTAGAACCCCATCGGCTGCGCATTGAGGAGCGCGCAGGCAAAGACCGCGGGTTGATGGCATTTGAGCCAGGCCGACACATAGACCAGCCGGGCAAAGGAGAGCGCATGGCTCTCAGGGAAGCCATAGCTGCCAAAGCCCTCAATCTGTTTGAAGCAGCGAGCGGCGAAATCCCTTTCATAACCGCGCTTCACCATCCCACCGATCATCTTCTCACGGAAATGGTGGATGGTCCCAACATTGCGGAAGGTCGCCATGGCGCGGCGTAGCTGGTTCGCCTCGGACGGCTTGAAGTCGGCTGCTATGATCGCCAGCTTCATTGCCTGCTCCTGAAACAGCGGCACGCCGAACGTCTTGCCCAAGAGCTGCCGCAGTTCATCGGCCGGACCATGGTCGGGCGCAGGCGCGGGATAGTCGACCTTCTCTTCGCCACAGCGCCGCCGCAGATAGGGATGCACCATGTCGCCCTCGATCGGCCCCGGTCGCACGATCGCGACCTGCACGGTGAGGTCATATAGCGTGCGGGGGCGCAGGCGGGGCAGCATGTTGATCTGCGCCCGGCTTTCGACCTGGAACACGCCGATACTGTCGCCTTTGCAGAGCATGTCGTAAACGGCGGGATCGCTGGATTGCAGGTCGACCTGCAACTGGTGGTCGCCCAGTTTATGCGCGCGCATCAGGTCGAACGCCTTGCGGATGCAGGTCAGCATCCCCAGCGCCAATATATCGACCTTCATCAGGCCGAGCGCGTCGATATCATCCTTGTCCCATTCGATGAAGCTGCGGTCGGCCATCGCGGCATGATGCAGCGGCACCGTCTCGTCGAGCCGGTTGCGGGTCAGCACGAAGCCGCCGACATGCTGCGAGAGGTGGCGGGGGAAAGGTGCGTCGAGCAATTGATCCACCAGCGCGCGCAATTGCACAATCTGCGGATTGTCGAGCGTGAAGCCCGCTTCACTGATCCGCTCTTCAGCCATTTGGCGACCATGACTGCCCCATACGGTGCTGGTCAGCCGGGCCGACACATCTTCCGACAGGCACAGCACCTTGGCGACTTCGCGCACCGCGCTGCGGGCGCGATAATGGATGACGGTCGCGGCGATTCCCGCGCGATGGCGGCCATAGCGCTCATAGATATATTGCATCACCTCCTCGCGCCGCTCATGTTCGAAATCGACGTCGATGTCGGGCGGCTCGTCGCGCTCTTCCGACACGAAGCGGGAAAAGAGCAGGTCGTGCCGCTGCGGATCGACCGAGGTGACGCCCAGCAGGAAGCAGACCATCGAATTCGCCGCAGAGCCGCGTCCCTGGCACAATATCCCCTTCATCCGGGCAAAGGCGACGATGTCATGGACGGTCAGGAAATAGGCGGCGTAATCGCGCGCGCGGATCAGGCCGAATTCCTCGTCCAGCAACGCCCGCACGGCATGGGGGATATGCGGGCCATAGCGGGCATGGGCGGCGCTGAGCGTCAGTTCCTCCAGCCATTGCTGCGCGGTCCAGCCTTCCGGCACGGGTTCGTCGGGATATTCGTAGCGAAGCTGGTCGAGCGAGAAATGCACCTGGTCCAGCAGGCGCAGGCTTTCCGCCACGGCTTCGGGACAGGCCCGGAACAGATGCGCGATGGCGGCGGGGCCATGGAGATGCCGTTCCGCATTGGCCTGCAAAATACGTCCGGCCCCGGCAATCGTGGTGCCCGCGCGGATGCAGGTCAGCACATCCTGCAAGGGGCGTTCAGCGGGGTGGGCATAGAGCGCGTCCATCGTCGCGAGCAGCGGCGCGCCCGTGCGCGCCGATAGCGCCCGATAGCGGGCGAGCCGCCGGGCATCCCGCCCATCGCGCTGCAAGGCCGCGCCCAGCCATATCCGCCCCGGTGCCAGCCGCGACAAGCGAGTCAGCAGCGCTTCCAGATCGGCGGGGCGCGGCGGGGGAACGAGGCTGAGATGCCCCTGCCGGATCGCTTCGGCCGATGGCCTGTCGTCATGCTCATAGTCCACCGGCTTGCGATGCGCGGTCTGGGCGGTGGCGGTCGATGTCGGCAGGACGATCAGCAGCAGATCCTGCATATAGCCGGTCAGGTCGGCATAGGTCAGGATGCAGTCGCCCTTGACCGAGCGGAGATTGCCGACCGTCAGCAATTTGGTGAGTTCGCCCCAACCGCGCCGCGTCGCGGGATAGGCGACGATGTCCGGGGTGCCATCGGTAAAGACCAGCCGCGCGCCGACGATGAGGCGCAGGTCGGAGTGGCAGGATCGTTCCTCCGCCGCGCTGAGTTCGAGCGGCAGGCCCGCTTCCTCCTTTGCTTCGAGCAGCGCCGTGCGGGCGTTGTCCGGTGCCCGCTTGCGCGCGACATGCGCGCGCACGACGCCCGCCACCGTGTTGCGATCGGCAATGCCAAGGCCCGTCAGCCCCAGCGCCATCGCCTGCGCCACCATGTCGGCGGCATGGGACGCGCCGCGCAGGAAGGAGAAATTGGTCGCCGCAACCAGTTCGGCAAAGGGCGGCGCATCGGCTGGCGCAGGATGGGGAGGCGCGCTTTGCCTGTGCGCCTCCCGCCCCATAGTGCCCCGTGGGTCGGCCGATTTGGGCTTGGCCGGGTCTGGCCCCTTGCGGCGGCTGCTCATGCGAACAGGCCGTGGAGATACCAGCCGGGGTCAGGCGTCTCCGCGCCATAGAGGCCGTGGCGGAACAGCCAGTAGCGGCGGCCGCGCGCGTCCTCGACCCGGTAATAGTCGCGTGTCTTGCCGATGCTCTCCCCCTCGATTGCGCCGTCGGGCGCGCGCCACCATTCGGGCGCGATCCGTTCGGGGCCTTCAAAGCGGACCACGTCATGCAAGGCGCGCCGCCAGCGGAAACGGTGCGGCGGGCCGTCGGGCACGCCGGCGATCACGTCGATCGACTGGGGCGGATCGAACAAATGAATGGGGCGCAGCGGCGGGTCGCCCGGTTCGCCGACCGGCCCCCAATCGGCGGGCGCGCGCACTTCGACAGCGGGCAATGCCAGTTGCGCTTGTTCGGGAATATGGCTGTCGCGCGGCACCAACCGCTGGATGCGTCCGCGCCCGGCCCGGATCGACAGTCGATCGACCAGCGCCGCCACGCTTTCCCCCTTGCGCGCTTCGCCCCCTTCCAGCGCCAATTGAGTCGCAGCCATCGGCTCGGCCAGCGGCACGGTCAGGCGCAGCATGTCGAAACCGAAGCCGGGATCTATGGGATCGGACAGGGCGTCGATCCGTTCGCGCATCAGTCGCAGGATAGAGGGGGCATCGCGCACGGGCAGGCCGGTTTCGACGCGCAGCGGAAAGGCGAGGCCATCGCTGCGGAAAAAGACCGCTTCGAACCGGCGGCCGCCCTGCCCTCTTTCTGCCAGTTGTTCGCCGGCTTCGGCGGCCATCTCCGCCAGCCGTTTGAGCGCATAGGCGGTGCTACCGATCGGTTCGGCAAAGCGGCGGTCGATGCGGATGGCGGGGCGGGCGCGGCGGGGCGCGAGCGGGCGATGCCCCAAGCCCAACAGCGCATGAAGCGCATCGACCGCTTCCGCCCCGAAGCGCGCCGCCAAGGTCGCAGCGGGCCGGGCCGCAAGATCGCCCACCGTCCGCAGGCCCGCGCGGCGCAGCGCCACCGCGCTTTCCGCCTCCAGCCGTAGCGCCTCCACCGGCAGGCGGCGGATCGTTGCCGCTTCGTCGGGCGCGGGGGGCACGGGAAAGCGGGCGAGCGCGTGGGCGGCTTCGGGACTGGCGGCGATCGCATGGCGGACGCGCATGCCATAGCGCTCCAGCCGGTCAGCCGCATCGCGCGCCAGCGCCTCTTCCCCACCCCATAGATGATCGCAGCCGCTGATATCGAGCATCAGCCCGTCGGGACCATCGAGCGCGGCATTGGGGGTATAGCGTCCGCAGCCATCGCATAGCCGTTCGAGCCAATCCTGATCGGCATGAGGCTGGGCGTCGAATGTGCGCAGGTCCGGCTCGCGGGCGCGCGCGTCGGCCAGGGTCATGGCCGGGTGCAAGCCGATGGCCAACCCGTCGGCATCGACGTTCGCCAGCCGCATCGCGCCGCGCACGGGTTCGACAATGACCGCCGGGCCGTTGCCGCCCGTCGCCCATTGCTCAGGCCGCGCGACCCGCAGACGGTCCAGCGCCAGGAAGGGAAAATGCAGCGCCAGATAGCGGCGCGTCGCGGATGTCGTCATCGTCATGGCGTTCATCTGCCGCGTCTCCAAATTCACCCCTGTTGCTGTCCCAATATAGTCGCCATGCCATGCCGTCCGGCCCTGCCCGGCGGCGCAGCAGGGTAACGTCGAAGGCGCTTTGGCCCGGTGCCTGGCCCGGCAGCGGGGTGGAGGGGGCCGCCGCCACGCGCCAGCGCGTTTCGGCCGCACTGGGCACCGGATCACCGCCGATCCGCAGCAGCAGCGCGGTCACGCCCGATGTCTCCGCCGCCAGCGCCAGTCGGCGGCTGGCGGTCAGGTCGAGCAAGGGCGCAGGGCCGCGCAGATCAATGAGCAGCGCGCCCAGGGCGGGACAGCGCAGCGCATCCACCGCGGCGCGCAACAGCATCGCATCGTCGGCCATCATGCCGATCAACAAGCGTTGCGGGTCCAGCCCCAACGCCGCCAGCCCCGGACCATAAGGTGCGCCCGCTACCCGCACTGCGGTCGCGCTGCGCAGCCACAATAAGGGGGCGCCGCGCCCGGCCTGGCGCATCCAGAGCAGGGCGAGGCCAGCGGCGGCCCCTTCCTCTTCGACGCTGGCGAAAATCTCATGCACGCGCCCTTGCGCCAGTCCGCCACCCAGCGCGGCGTCCATCACCGCCGGGCCACAGGTGAAGCGCGGCGAGGCCTCCACCGCTGGCGCGCGGTCCAGCGTGGCGATATGCCGCCTGAGCGCGGCGAGACTGTGAATCGACTCGGCCATTTCACTTGTTCCCTTTATGTTCTTTTTCGGGGTAAGTGGTGCCGCTGTCAATGTGGGAGCGATGGTTGGAGTGAGATGGGGCGACGACCGGGCCGCCCCATCGGACGATTATTCGGCGTCGACCTGCGTGACACTGATCGACTGGGCGTTCATCTGGCCGCCGCCGAAGATGGTCATGAAGGCGATGTCGGTGGCGTCGCGGCCGACGGCGATGCGGACCATGGTTTCAACAGGCGCAAGGCCCGTCGAATCGACCAGATGCCAGGCGCCGTCGAGCCAGACTTCGACCACGGCGTGAAAGTCCGGCGGTTCAAGGCCGAGCGCATAGACCGACACCAGTCGCGCGGGAATGTCGCGCGAGCGGATGAGGGCGGCGGTCAGGTGGGCGAAGTCGCGGCAGACGCCTTGCTGTGCGACGAAGGTGTCGGCGGCGGTCGTGGTGGCGTCGGAGCTGCCGGAGACATAGACCAGATTCTCGTTCACCCACTGGATCAAGGCCTGCACAAGCGCACCGCCTTCCAGATCAGGGAAATGGCCGCAGACGAAGCTGACGAAACGGTCGGCCTCGCAATAGCGGCTCGGCCAGATGAAGGGCAGCACCTCTTCGGGCAGGCTGGGTAGCGGACTTTTGTTCAGGGTCGCAATGTCCACCGTCGGCCGTTCCACATCCACCGTCGCGCGGAACGTGCTGACCATCCGGCCCGTACCAGTCCGCGTCCAGGTGCGACGGCCCACGCCGCTACCGCCGACCTTGTTGGTCAGCGGGCCAGCGTTCTGGATGATATGGGACTGTTCGACGATACGCTGGTCGGGCATCGCGGCGGCTTCCACCGCAAGGAGCACGTCGGTTGGCTGGGCGAAATCATAGTCCAGTATCGCTTCGATCGCGACGCGCATGGGATGCCTTTCTGTCAGGGAATATGCGCCAAACGCGCGGATAAGGAGTCCGGGTCCGCATGCTCCAAAAGCAACATTGCGAAGCCGCAGGCACAAGGCAAGGGGGATGGTGGCGGGCGCTTAACTTCGCACTTTTCCCGCACATTTCGACATAATCTTACGCCCGGCTGATCCTATCGGAAAGGGAAGCGTTCCCGCTGGGCCGATCACGGTAAAAGGCCCGCCCCACCACGGGACGGGCCTTTTCAGTGCGTGAAGCAAAAGCGCGAACGAACCGGGCTGTCTCATCCGGCTGATCCGACCGGACAAGAATATCAGCCCTTATTCGTCATCGTCATCCGCTTCGGGTCCGGTCATCAGGGCTTCGGCTACCGCTTCGGTCTTGCCGCGGATCGCCTTTTCCAGCTTGTCCGCCAGTTCGGGATTGCCCTTGAGGAAGGTCTTGGAATTTTCGCGGCCCTGGCCGATGCGGATCGAATCGTAGGAGAACCAGGCACCCGACTTCTCGACGATCCCGGCCTTGACGCCGAGATCGAGAATCTCACCGATCTTCGAAATGCCTTCGCCATACATGATGTCGAATTCGACCTGCTTGAACGGCGGGGCCACCTTGTTCTTGACCACCTTCACGCGGGTTGCGTTGCCGACGATATCGTCGCGATCCTTGATCTGGCCGGTGCGACGAATGTCGAGACGAACCGAGGCGTAGAATTTGAGCGCGTTGCCGCCGGTCGTGGTTTCCGGGTTGCCGTACATCACGCCGATCTTCATCCGCACCTGGTTGATGAAGATGACCATGCATTTGGAGCGCGAGATCGATCCGGTCAGCTTGCGCAGCGCCTGGGACATGAGGCGCGCCTGCAGGCCGACATGGCTGTCGCCCATCTCGCCCTCGATTTCCGCGCGTGGCACCAGCGCCGCGACCGAATCGATCACCAGTATGTCAATGGCATTGGAGCGCACCAGCGTATCGACGATTTCGAGCGCCTGCTCACCCGTATCGGGCTGCGACACGATCAGTTCGTCAATATCGACGCCCAGTTTCTTGGCATAGCCCGGATCAAGCGCATGTTCGGCGTCGACGAACGCGGCCGTGCCGCCGATCTTCTGCGCTTCGGCGATGGCGTGCAGCGCCAAGGTCGTCTTGCCCGAACTTTCCGGGCCGTAAATCTCGATGATCCGCCCCTTGGGCAGGCCACCAATGCCAAGTGCGATGTCGAGGCCAAGCGAGCCGGTCGAGATCGCCTCGATCTCCAGCTTCTCGCGCGACCCCAGCTTCATCGCGCTGCCCTTGCCGAAGGCGCGGTCGATCTGCGCCAGCGCCGCGTCCAATGCTTTCTGTCTGTCCATAGTCCCGTTCTTTTTGGAATCGATGAGGGATAGCATTGCGGTCATCAGCCAATCTCCTGTCAAGCGGAGCCGCCGATTCGATCGGCGTCTTGGACATGATGTATCTCTTTTGTTCTAGCGGAACAAGAGGGGAACGGAAATTTCCTATTGCGTGGCGAATATCTTGCCAAGCGCCCGCTCGACCGCGCCGATCGTAAACGGCTTGGCCAATGTCGGACGGTCGGCATGGGTCGGCGGAAGGTCATCCGCCATGCCGCCCGTGGCAAACACAAAGGGAATGGCTTGCTGTGCCAGCAAGTCGGCAACAGGCCAGCTTTTTTCCCCGTGAAGATTGCAATCAACCAGAGCGGCGTCAAAACCGCCCTGGCGCACATGGTCGCAGGCTTCGTCAACGCTCGCCGCCACCGCATGGAGCCGGTAACCCAATGCGTCGAGATAATCTTCCAGCATCATCCCGATCATCGCTTCATCCTCGACGATCAAAATGCTCTTGCCTTCAGTCATGTGCGGGGTTCCCCTGTTTTCGATCATCGTCCGCTACCGTATCGCTGCGGGCTTGCCCAGCATAATTGGCGCGATGGCGCATATGCTAATCGGCCGATGACCCTACGCCCAGCGCATCACGCGCGGCCTCCGCCAACTGGCTGACCGAAAAGGGCTTGGGCAGGAAAGCGACGTTCGGAATGTCGATCGATTTGCGCAATTGCTCCTCGGCATAGCCGGACATGAACAAGACCGGCAGGTCGGGACGCGCCCGCCGGGCAGCGGCCACCATCGAGGGGCCATCCATATTGGGCATCACCACATCCGAAATGAGCAGGTCGATCCTGTCGGTGTTCGCGAGCACTTCGAGCCCCTGTTCGCCGTCATTGGCGGTCAGCACGGTGTAGCCCTGTCGCGTCAAAGCGCGTTCGGCGACGGCGCGCACCATATCCTCATCCTCCACCAGCAGGATCGTGCCGGTGCCCCATGTCTCGCTGCGCTTGACCGGCGCCTTGACCGGCGCGACCTCCTGCGCATCGGCGCCGGCATAGACCGGCAGATAGATGACGAAGCTCGCCCCGCGCCCCATCTCCGATTCCGCGAAGATATAGCCGCCTGATTGCTTGACGATGCCATAGACGGTGGAAAGGCCAAGGCCGGTGCCCTTGCCCAATTCCTTGGTGGTGAAGAAGGGTTCAAAAATCTTGGCCAATATGTCGGGCGGTATGCCAAGCCCCGTGTCCGACACGCGCAGCGCGCTATAGTCGCCCGCGGGCAATATCTGCTGCCGCATCTCCCGCACCTTGATCGCGGGCACGGCATAGGTCTGGATATTCAGCGTGCCGCCTTCGGGCATGGCGTCGCGGGCGTTGACCGCCAGGTTGACGATCACCTGCTCCATCTGGCCGGGGTCGGCGCGCACCGCGCCAAGATTGCGGCCGTGATTGACCTCCAGCTTGACGTTCTCGCCAAGCAAGCGTTTCAAGAGGTTGGACACGTCGGCGACGATATCGGGCAGTTGCAATATCTGCGGCCGCAACGTCTGCTGGCGCGAGAAAGCGAGCAACTGCCGGGTCAGGCCCGCCGCGCGGTTGCTGTTCGACTTGATCTGCTGAAGATCGTCATAATCGCTGTCGCCCGGCGCATGGCGCATCAGCATCAGGTCGCAATGGCCGATGATCGCGGTCAGGATATTGTTGAAATCATGCGCGACGCCGCCCGCGAGCTGGCCGATCGCCTGCATCTTGGTCGCCTGCGCGACCTGCCGCTTGAGCTTGCTCTCCTCGCTATTGTCCTTGAGAGAAAGCAGCACCGCCGCTTCGCCAAGGCCGCGCACGCCCGCCAGACTGAGTGCCACAGGTTCGTCCGGCTGGTCGCGCATCCGCACCGCGATGTCGCCCGACATTTGCGGGCCGACCGCAAAGCGCCGCACCGCGTCCGCGACCGCCGCCTGATCTTCCCGCACCACCAGATCACCGGGATAGCTGGGCGTTTCGCCAGGCTTGAGGCCCACCACCCGCGCAAAGGCATTGTTGAGGAACAGCACCCGCCCGTCGCGGTCGGCCATCGCCAAGCCGAACGGGAGCAGCGAAAGCAGCGTTTCGATATAGGACAGTGCCGATGTGCCGCCCCCGCCGACCGGCTCATCAATCAGCAGCAGCAGCATCGGGCCGTCCTGCGCCGAACCCTGCGCGCCATTGGCCTGGATCGCGCGTTTCAACGGCACCTGGAGCAAACGGAGCGGCAGCCCGCCTTGCTCCTCGCGCGCCAGGAACAGCCGCGCCTTGTCATCGACCCGCATATGCGCGGCGAAGTCGCGGCCGATGATATTGGCGTCGATCCGACCTGCCGCGCGCAGCAGGAAAGCACCATTGGCGGCGCGGATGCGGCCTTCGCCACCGATCATGACGGCCATCACGCCCGCTTCGCCCAATTGGCGGCCCGCCTCCCCGGTCAGGAGCCGATGGACATCATCCAGTGCGCTCGGCTGGCGGACAGGCGTGAAGCGCCAGAGCAGATAATCCTCCGCGCGTCCCGTGCGGGCGATATCAACGTCGAGCCGGAGTGCGCCCTGCGCCACCCCCTCGACCCGTGAATCCCCGTCACGCCAGGCCGCACGCGCTGCGAGGGATAAGCTGTCGGTCAGCGTCGTTTCGCCCGTAATGCCGGGTGGTGTGGGGTAGCCGGGGAACCATTGCCCGAACAGGTCGCTGGCGCAGACCAGCCGACCGGCGCGATCAGTAACCGCAATCGCAACATTGGAAGCATCGGCGGCAGCCCGCGCCACGGTCCAGTCAGGCGTGGCCTCACCCGCTACGACATGCGGTGGATAGAGGCGGCGCGCCCAGGCCATCAGCGCTGCGATCACCAGAAGAGTCGCAGCGAATCCGGCCGCCAGCGCCCCATTCCCGATGACATAGAAAATAAGCGCAGCCGACAGCAGGGCGGCCAGCAGCAATAGCGGCAGCGCGAGGCGCGAAGATGGCTGCGTCAGCCATGCTTCTCCATCCTTGTTCAGCCGCGCGGCCATGATCGGCCTTCCCCTTGCACCAGCATTGGTTCCCTATCGCCCCGGTTCACACCGGCGCGATTTCTTCCCTTGCGCTGCTTTCGTGGACCTTGCCAATCCTCAATTTGCGCGCCTGCCACTTGCGGCCCATGCGATGACGCCAGAACCAGTCGGCCAGGACATAGCCCACGATCGCCGCCACCACGGATATGATCGCGAGGCCCAGCAGCATCGCAGGCGCGGCCTCCGACACCAGCCAGGCGGTCCATTGGCCGATCGTCGCATGCTCATCGACCAGCGCCATGAAGCCCGATGCATCGGCGCTGCGGCCCAGCATCCAGTTGCCGATATAGACCGACAGCCACAGGATGAGCGGCGTCGTCGCGGGGTTGGACAGGAAGGTCATGGCGGCCGCCACCGGGATATTCGCGCGGAACGGCAGCGCCAGCAGCGCGGCCCCGGCAATCTGGATGCCGGGGATCAGCAGGAAAATGCCGACCAGAAGTCCCAATGCCACCCCGCGCGGCACCGAACGGCGGGTGAAGCGCCAGAGCGAGGGTTCCAGCACCCGATGCGCAACGGGTGCCAGAAACTTGTTATGCTCCAGCGACTCGCGGGTCGGGGCGTTGGCGTGCCACCAGCGGCTGAAGCGATTGTCCATCAGCCCTTGTCCCGCATGATGCGCTGCTGGTCGCGCTTCCAGTCGCGGTCCTTGATCGTCTCGCGCTTGTCGTGGTTCTGCTTGCCCTTGGCCAGCGCCAGTTCGATCTTGGCGCGGCCCTGGCTGTTGAAATAGACCATCAGCGGCACCAGCGTCATGCCCTGGCGGGATACGGCGCTGTGCATCTTGTGGATTTCGCGTTCGTGCAGCAGCAGCTTGCGCGGGCGTTTGGGCTCATGGTTCTGCCGGTTGCCATGGCTATATTCAGGGATGTTGCTGTTGACCAGGAACACCTGATTGCCCTTCACTTCGGCATAGCTTTCCGCGATCGACCCCTCGCCGCCGCGCAACGCCTTGACCTCGGTGCCTTGCAGGGCGATGCCCGCCTCGAACACGTCCTCGATAAAATAATCGAACCGGGCGCGCCGGTTTTCGGCGACGATCTTCTTTTTGTCGAAAGTGACGGGACGTGGGCGGGCCATAAAATGAATCTAATACCTAATTCTCAACACCCGTTCGGGCTGAGCGAAGTCGAAGCCTTCTACTGAGCGGAGCGAAGTGCCTCGCGTTGCTCGGCCAAGCCCTTCGACTTCGCTCAGGGCGAACGGATAATATGGGGCTTTGTCACTCTTAAACCAGTCCCGCAATCTCCAGCGCGCGATCGACCGCCGACCGGCTCGATTCCGACGGCCAGGTGATCGGCAGGCGGACGTCGCCGGGCATGTCGGGTCGAACGCGCGTGAGCGCATATTTGACCGGGCCAGGTGAAGAATCGCTGAACAGAGCATCATGCAGGGGATAAAGACGATCCTGCAGCGCCAAGGCACCATCCCAATCATGCGCGGCACAGGCCGCCTGGAAATCGGCGCACAGGCGCGGCGCGACATTGGCGGTGACGGAAATGCACCCCTTGCCGCCCATGGCGTTGAACCCCAGCGCGGTTTCGTCATTGCCCGACAATTGGCAGAAATCCGGGCGGCAGGCGAGCCGCTGCGCCGTGACCCGGCCGAGATTGCCGGTGGCGTCCTTGATGCCCACGATCGTCTGAAATTCTTCGGACAGGCGATGGATCACCGGCACGCCGATGTCAGTGATGGTCCGGCTGGGCACATTATAGAGGATGATCGGCAGGGCGCAGCGTTCGGCCAGATAAGCGAAATGCTGATAGACGCCATCCTGGTTGGGCTTGTTGTAATAAGGCGCGACCACCAGTGCGGCGTCGGCCCCGGCCCCTTGCGCGGCATACATATGCTCCAGCGCGATGCGCGTGTCGTTGGAGCCGCAGCCTGCGATCACCGGCACGTGGCCTGCCGCCTGATCGACGCAGATCGCGATGACGCGATTATGCTCCTCGACCGTCATGGTTGCGCTTTCGCCGGTCGTGCCGCAGGGTACGAGCGCGCTCGAACCTTCCGCAATCTGCCAGTCGACCAGCGCGCGAAACGCCTCCTCATCCACCCGTCCGTCGCGAAACGGGGTCACCAGAGCCGGAATTGAGCCGGAAAACATGATTTAACTCCTTCAATTCTCCGGGCGGCCGGGGCATGATCGGGCAAGCGGCGCGCTATAGCGCGTCATTCAGGGCCTGATAAGGATGCAATTGCGATTATGTCCAGCATGTCGACGCCCCCTCCTGTCGAAAGTACCCTGATTCGCATGCCTCTTATTGCCCTTTTGCTGTTTACCGCCGGTGCCAGCGCACAGACCGACGGACAGCCCTCCGCGCCATCGCCCTTCCCGCCCGGCGCGGTGGTCCAGCCGCTCCCGAAGGGCGACAGCGGCCCCAGCCCCTGGAACCAGGTCGCCAGCCGCGTCGGCCAACCGAGCGACAGCGCGATCACCGCGACGATCAGCCAGTGGCGCGCGCTCCAGCAGAGCGATGGGCTTGGCTTTTCCGCCTATGCCAGCTTTATCACGACCCACCCTGGCTGGCCGGGTGAGGACCGGATGCGGCGGCTGGCCGAAACCGGGATCAATCCCGACAGCTATGATCCGCGCCAGGTCACGGCCTTCTTCACGCGCTTCCCGGCGCGCACGGCGGTCGGCCATGCCCGCAATGCCACCGCGCTGATGCAGGTCGGCCGGATGGACGAAGCGCGGGTTGCCGCGCGCAATGCCTGGATCGGTGGATCGCTCAACGCGGTCGACGAAGCGCGGTTGCTATCCCTGTTCGGCACCGGCCTGACCGCCGCCGATCATGATCAACGCGCCGACAAATTGCTCTGGGGCAATGACGTCAGCGGCGCGGAGCGGATATTGGCCTATGTCAGCCCGGCCCGCCGCCCTATCTATCAGGCACGCATCGCCTTTCGCCGCAAGAGCAGCGACGCGGCCATGCTGATGCAGGCAGCCGAACCCATTGGTGCCAGCGATGCGGGCTTTGTCGCCGACAAGGCGGTGTGGCTGCGCGATACGGGCAATTGGGTGGCGGCGCGCCAATATCTGGCGAACCGCGCGCCCCTGACCTATCGGCCCACCGACGCCGAGAAATTCTATGAAGCGCTGTTGGGGCAGGCGCGTGCCGCCGCCAATGATAGCCAATGGAGTTTCGCCTACGGCATCGCCAGCAAGATTGACGATGCGGTTCCGCCCGGCAGCGACGTCAGCGACATGGCGCTTGGCGTGCGCGACGATTATACCAGTCTTGCCTGGCTGGCGGGCACGACGGCCTTCTACAATCTCAATCGCCCCACCGACGCGATGACGATGTTCCGCCGCTATGCCGAAGCGGCCAAATCGCCGCAGACCAAATCGAAGGGCTATTATTGGGCCGGGCGCGCTGCGCTCCAGGCGGGCGATGCCGCGACGGCCAACAGTTATTTCGGCCAGGCTGGCATCTATCCCGATCAATTTTACGGGCAATTGTCGCTTGAACGGCTGGGCCGTCCGATCCCGCCGCCGCCCTCCGCAGAACGGCCGGTGCAGATTTCCGCGGCCGACCGTGCCGCTTTCGAAGCACGCTCGGTCGTCCGCGCGGTCAAGGCGTTGGGACAAATGGGCTATTGGCAGGATCAGGGACTCTTTGCCCGCGCCATTGCCAATAATGCCGACAATGATGTCGATCATATTCTCGCGGGACAGCTCGCCGAGGCGATCGGTCGCCCCGACATGAGCGTCATGGTCGGTCGCCGTGCGGTATCGAGCGGCCTGACGGGCTATGGCACCACAGCCTTCCCGCGTGTGCCCGTGCCAGCACAAGCCCAGCATAGCTGGACGATGATCCACGCCATCGCCCGGCAGGAAAGCCAGTTCGACAAGCAGATCGTCAGCCATGCGGGCGCGCGCGGCCTGATGCAATTGATGCCGGGCACGGCGCGCGAGCAGGCGGGCAAGATGGGCATGGGGTACGACCCCGCTTCGCTCAACGACCCCAGCTATAATATCATGTTGGGATCAGGCTATTTTCAGCGGATGCTCGATTATTATGGCGGCTCTTACCCTTTGGCGGTCGCTGCCTATAATGCCGGTCCTGGCAATGTGAACAAATGGGTTCGCGCCAATGGCGACCCCCGTATGCCCGGTGCAGACATGCTGCGCTGGATCGAGCAGATTCCGATTTTCGAGACCCGCAATTATGTGCAGCGGGTGCTGGAAAATGCCGTGGTCTATGAAGCGATGAACCCGGAACGGGCGCGGTTCCGGGGGACCAGCGCGGTATTGAGCCGCTATCTCGGCAAGCAGACGCCGGGCTGAATGGTTCGCGCGGAGACGCGGAGGAGAAAGGGGAAGGCCGCCTATTCTTCTCCGCGTCCTCGCGCCTCCGCGCGAACAAAATTGCGTAAAGCCCGTGACACACGATAGGGTCATCCGATGACCACCCCCTATCCCAATTACATCTCGCCCGAAGGCTTTGCGAAGTTACGCGCCGAATATGACCATCTGCTGGGCGTCGAGCGCCCGGCGGTGGTCGAGGTGGTGAGCTGGGCGGCGGGCAATGGCGACCGTAGCGAAAATGGCGACTATCTCTATGGCCGCAAGCGAATGCGCGAGATTGACGGGCAGTTGAAGCGCCTGTCGAAGAAGATGAAGGATGCCAAGGTCGTCGATGCCCGGCAGCAGCCCGACCGGAACCGCGTCTATTTCGGCGCGACCGTCACCATCGCCGACGAGGATGACGCCCATCGCACCGTCACGCTGGTCGGCAATGACGAAACGGATGTCGATGCCGGGCGCATCGGCTGGTCCTCCCCCATCGCCCGCGCCCTGCGCGGTGCCGCTATAGGCGACGTGCGCCGCGTCATACTGCCATCGGGTGAAAAGGAATATGAGGTAATGGCGATCCGCTATCCGGGGTAAATTCGCTTTCGCCTGTTTACCCGCAACGCACAAAAAAGGGGCCGATTGCGGCCCCTTTTCTTATCTCATTTGGCTTTAGCGGTCAGTTGCCCGGCATCGGCTGGGGCGCTGCACCCGGCGCGCCACCCTGCTGTTGCTGCATCATCTGCTGCATCTGCATGATTTCGGCGCGGGACTTGAAGTCGTGCAGTTCGACGTCAAACACCAGCACGGAACCGGCAGGAATGGGACCAGCCGCCTGATCGCCATAGCCAAGCTGCGCCGGAATCCAGAGGCGATATTTGCCGCCCTTCTTCATCCTCTGCAGGCCTTCGGAGAAACCAGGCACGACGCCATCGACGGGCATCGGTGCCTGCGGATTCTCGTCGAACACAGTGCCGTCGAGCAATGTTCCCTTATAGCCCACCAGCGCCACGTCGGCGGTGGTCGGACTAGGACCAGCGCCTTCGCTCAGCACCTTATACTGCAAGCCCGATTCGGTCGTCACCACGCCGTCGGCCTTGGCATTGTCCGCCAGGAAGGCGGCAGGAGAGGCGGGCACATGCTGCTGGCCTGCCCAGGCGAGACCACCCGCCGCAAGAGCAACCGCAGCGATACCGATCCAGAGGCGCGTAAGCGACCCCTTGGCGATGGAACGAAGGGGAACAGCCGTCGTGGACATGGCGACAAGTCTCGCAATTAGGGGCGGGATAGCAGCAGGAAAGCGGGACGGCGCATGCCGCCCCGAACGGCGCTTACTTCGCGCCGTCGCGTTCGGCGCGCTTGCGGTCCATCTTGCGCGCGCGACGGACGGCGGCGGCCTTTTCACGGGCACGCTTTTCCGAGGGCTTCTCGTAGTGACGACGCAGCTTCATTTCGCGATACACGCCTTCACGCTGCAGCTTCTTCTTGAGCGCGCGGAGGGCCTGGTCGACATTATTGTCGCGAACGATGATCTGCATAAGTCCGTCTATCTCCAATCGAAAACGAGCGGTTCGCCGGGATTCTATGATCCGTCCCGACAGCCCGACCGAATAGCAAAGCCAATGAGTCGTCGCAGGTCACCCTACGCCGTGTGGAGCGCGCCCTACCAGTAGAGTCGCGGCACATCAACCCTTAAGCATGCAGAGTCTCGACTCCCATGCCGGAAAGGTCGATGATGTGGGGCAAGACTATAAGAGAGGATCGCCCATGGCCAGCGCCGCAAAACGCACCGACATGTCCCCCGCCGAATGGGAAGCGCGCCAGCAGCTTGCCGCCTGCTACCGCATTTTCGAGCATATGGGCTGGTCCGAGCTCATCTACAACCACATCACCTTGCGCGTACCGGGGGAGGATAATGCCTTCCTAATCAACCCGTTCGGGCTGGGTTATGCCGAAGTCTGTGCATCCAATCTGGTGAAGATCGACATTGATGGCACGGTGCTGGACGGCAGTCCCTATCCGGTCAATCGCGCGGGCTTCACCCAGCATAGCGTGTTCCACCGCTATCTGCCCGACGCCCATTGCATCATCCACACCCATACGACGGCGGGGATGGCGGTCAGCGCGACCCGCGAAGGGCTACGGCCGATCAGCTTCTACGCCGCCGCCTTTACCGGGCACATCGCCTATCATGATTTCGAAGGCATCACGATTCGCCCTGAAGAGGGCGAGCGGCTGGTCGCCAATCTGGGGGACAAGCTCGTGATGATGCTGCGCAACCATGGCACGCTGGTCATGGCGTCCACCCTACCCGAAGCCTTTTTGAAACATTGGTCGCTCCAGCGCGCCTGCGAAATCCAGGTGGCCGCAGGTGCGGCGGGCACGCCGATGGAAATCGCGCCGGAGGTGATCGCGGTGCATCAGCGCGATCTGTCGGGGATTCAATTGCCCGTCGGGCCGGGCGTGCCCGATTTTCAGGCGATGGTGCGGGTGATCGACCGGATCGACAAAAGCTGGCGGGAGTGATTCGGCTGCGCTTAGCCTGACCGCTTGAACAGCCAGCCGATGCTCGATCCACCGGGCAGTGCTTCGCTGGTCACCACCAGTTGGCGCGTCGGATGCGGTCGCCCATCGGCATCGACCCACAGGCTTTCCTCGACGCTCAACAGGCCCGTGCCGGTGCGGAACTGCCAGAGCGCGCCCATCTCGACGCGCAGCAGCGCCCCCTGATTGTCGGCGGTCAGCGTCGGCTCGACACCGGGCGCGAGGTGGAAGCGCAGCATGACAGGCAGCTTCGACGGCTTGCGCCGCCGTTCGGCCGGGGTCAACATATCTTCGCCCCGTATTTCCTTGCCGTCGCCGCTGACCAAGAGCAGGCGACGGTGGATATAACCCAGCCGCCGGACATAGCCGTCATGCGACAGATCGACCCGGCTGCCATTGTCCAGCTCCTGCCGGTTCAATTCCACCTCGGTCACGCCTTTGCCCAGCGTGCCGTCAGGCAGCAAAGCGGTGCTGTTGCAATCGTCCAGCACCAACGTGCTGTGCGCGGCCGTAGTGCGCAGCCCTTGCGCGAGGTCAGCGGGAATCCATGCCCCCTCCAGCCCGGCGCCGCCGCAATTGACGACCAGTCGGTGCGGGCCGTCACTGATCTCGATCGCGCCGGTCGATGCGCAGCCGGCTTCGGCGAGCCGGGCGACGGGCGGCGGAGCGGCATCGACCTGCACCACGGTCGCGCCTGCCGCGATCCGCTGATACCCCCAGTCGCGCGCCTGTCGCAATGGGCGGCTGCGCACGCGGCTGGCCTGCACGACGGCGTTGACGGTCGCCGGAGCGATTGCACCCGATCCCTGCCAGCTACCCAGCCCGCCATCGCCATGGGTGAGGCCGAGCAACGCCGGAACCGCGCGGCCCAGGCCTTCGTCCAGAAAAGCGGGCAGGGATTCGCGGCGGACATCGTAAACCGCGCGCAGCATGGCCAGCGCCATCACCGCGTCGACCTGGGCCATAGGCGATCGCGATACAATGCCGCCATCGGGGTGGAAGCTGCTGTCGATCGCGCGCTTGAGGCCCGCTTCCCCGAAAATCTTGCGCGACGCGCCGCCGGGGATCAGCATCGAGGCCGCCACGATCGCGCTCCAGGCGACGATGCGCGGCAGGCCCATCGGGGCCTTGTCGGCAATGCGGTCGAGATGCCGGGCGGTGCGGGCGATGCAGTTGAGGACCAGCGAACGATAGACAAGGTCGCTCGATGACAGGATCAACGGCGCATGGGCGGTCCAGAACAGCAGCCGCCAGCCCGCATTGTCCGCGCGCCAGGCCGGTTCGCTCGGCGTTTCGGCATGGGCCGCCAGCCAGCGCCGCATTACCCCTTCGGCGATCGGTGCCGCCTGTTCGCGGGTTGCCGCGCTGGCGAGATCGCGCAGCCAGCGGAAGCTGTGAATATGGTCGGCGAAGGCCGGGCCGAGATCGAGCCGCGCGAAATCGACCGTGTCGATGATCTGCTTGCGGCCCCGGAACAGGAAATAGCCCGCGCGCAACGCCTGCCCCGCCCGCGCATCGCCGGGGATATCGTCGTCGGGCACGGCCAGCAGCTTGAGCGGATATTTGCCGCGCAGCTTGCGGCCGTGGATCGGCGTCTTCCAACTGAGCAGATAGAAATGATTGGCGATCCGCTGCGCCAGCGACAGCCCCTTGTCATCCGCGACGCGAATGAGGCGCTTGCCCTGTTCTATTCCATCGTCCGTGGCCACGGAATCGGCCACCTGTCCGGTGGAAGCGGGGGAGATGCGCCGCGCGTCGTTCACCCGCCCCGCAGCTTCCGAATATTGTCGGCATAGGCGTCCGGCCCGCCCCGAAAGGTGGCGGTGCCCGCGACCAGCACGTCGGCCCCAGCCGCGATCGCCATCGGCGCGGTGGTCAGGTCGATGCCGCCATCGACCTGCAAGCGGATGTCGCGGCCCGACTTGTCGATCATCTTGCGGATCGCCTCAATCTTGCGCAACTGGTTCATGATGAAGCTCTGTCCGCCGAACCCCGGATTGACGCTCATCACCAGGATGAGGTCGACATCGTCGATCAGATAATCGAGCATCTTGGCAGGCGTACCGGGGTTCAAGACCACGCCCGCCTGCACGCCCAGCGATTTGATATGCTGGATCGAGCGATGGATATGCGGCCCGGCTTCGGGATGGACGGTGATGATGTCCGCACCCGCCTGCGCGAAGGCGTCGAGATATTGGTCGACCGGCGAAATCATCAGATGGACGTCGAATGGCTTGGCGCTGTGCGGGCGCAGCGCCTTCACGACGGCAGGGCCGATCGTGATGTTGGGCACGAAATGCCCGTCCATGACGTCGATATGCACCCAATCGCAGCCCGCCGCATCGATAGCGCGAACCTCCTCGCCCAAGCGGGCGAAGTCGGCGGAGAGGATGGACGGAGAGATGAGAATGGGCCGGGTCATTAACCGTTTGCCTTAGCTACGGCTTGGACTCAGGGCAACGGGGATTTGGCGATGAAACGATAAGTTTGTGCGGTGCGTCTATAGCATCACGAAGACCGTTGGGTCCAGGCGGCGCGAGCAAGGTGCGCCGGGCGGCAGGAGTTGTTTGACGCCATGCAAGGCGGTCACCTCGCCCGCCTGATCCAGCAGGGGCGCGGCGATCAGGCGCAGGGCACATTGGCCCATGCCGTCGGCCTGGTGGATATCGACGTCGAGGGTGAAACCGCGCTTGTGGCGGATGGCGTAGCTGCGCAATCGCTCCATCGCCTCTCGCGACTCCGAGGCGTACAGCGACACGGACAAGGTTCGCGGTACGACGCTATGCCGTTCCAGCCCGAACATGTCATAGACCCCCGCTGTCCAGCTCAGCGTCTCATCAGTCAGGTCGCAATGCCACAGACCCAGCCCCCGTTCGGCCAGAGCCACATCATTGCGCGCCAGCGACGGGTCGAGCGTGACCGGCGCCAGATAGTCGTGCAGGTCAAATAGCGGCCAGCTATGATGCAGGGGCAGAGGCTCGATCGGTCTCATCATGCACCTTTCCGTCGGAAATATGTCCGTCTTAAGCCCTTCTTGGTTAAGGCTTAGTTCGCTCCCCTGACAAGCCGTGCAATGAAAAATCCGTCCGCGCCGCCGCGATCGGCCAGCGTATCGGGCAAGGTGCGCAGCCAGCCGTCCGACGTCGGGACAAAGCCATCGGGCAATTCGCCGGGCTGCACCGGGTGGATCGCGAAATCGGGCCGTGCGGCGAGGAAGCGAGCGATCTGATCCTCGCCCTCCGCCTGTTCCAGCGAGCAGGTGGCGTAGATGATACGCCCATCCGGTTTGACCCAATCGGCGGCGCGGGCGAGCAGGTCGCCCTGCAACGTCGCCAGCTCCTCGATCTGGCGTGCGCCGATGCGGTGCAGCACGTCGGGATGGCGGCGATAGATGCCGGTCGCGGTGCAAGGCGCGTCGAGCAGGATCGCATCGACCGGCGCGTCGGGCTGCCAAGTGCGCAGATCGGCCTGGGCAACCTGGGCGGTGAGGCCGATGCGCGTGAGGTTTTCGGTCAGTCTTTCCAGCCGCTTGGCGGACTGGTCGAGCGCGGTGACATGCCACCCCGCCGCCGCCAGTTGCATCGTCTTGCCGCCGGGTGCGGCGCACAGGTCGAGCGCGCTGCGCCCAGCCCCTTGCCCCAGCAACCGCGCCGCGCAGGAGGCGGCGATGTCCTGCACCCACCAGGCCCCCTCGGCAAAGCCGGGCAATTCGGGAATCGGAACGCCATCGGGCAGGCGGACATGGCCCGGCGCAAGGCTGGTGCCGCCCAGTTCCTCGGTCCAGCGCGCGGTTTCCGCTGCGTCGCGGAGGCTGATGTCCACCGGCGGCCGGATGGCATAGGCGCGGGCGGCCGCTTCCACCATCGCTGCGCCCCATTGCGCGTCCCAGCGGGCGGCGACTTCGGCGGGGAGCGTGGGTGGCACGGGCAGCGTCGGCGCAGCGCGGGTCACCGTGCCGAACACGCCATGGACCAGCTTGCGCGGGCCGCCATCGACCAGCGGCAGCGCGGTGGCGATCGCGGCATGGGGCGGCGTGTCGAGCGCCAGCGTCTGGACGAGGGCAATGCGCAGCACCATCCGCGCCTTGGCATCGGGCGGCAAGACCTGCTGCGTCGCGCCGTCGATCAGCGCGTCGAGATCGGGCAGATGGCGCAGCGTTTCGGCGGCGATGGCATGGACCAAGGCGCGATCAGCGGGCGGCAATCCCTGCGCCGCGCCGTGCAGCGCCAGTTCGAGCGGATCGCCCCGCCGCAGCACCGCGTCGAGCAGCCGGAGCGCGGCGCGGCGGGCGGGAAGGCCAGGGACAGTGTCGGGATGGGGTTGTGATTTACGGACCATGCACGGTCCCTAGGCGGAATTAGCTGAAAAGACACGCCTGTTTGGCGGGAACTCAGTCATGAACCCATAACATGAATGGGATCAGACCCGAAAGAAGCCCCAGCCATCTGCTCGGCCCTGATACGACCGTGCCAGAGCGTCGAGGCACGCTTCCGTGCCTGTGATATTTTCACAGGTTGGCACCATTTCTTTCGATGCCGTGACGTCCCAAGGGGCATCCTCCCGATCAACTTCCTGAATCGCGATGGAGAAGCCATCCTGCTGCGCGTCTCGCGCGAACGCATTGGCTGAAGCCTCATGAGGAAAGATGTGCGAGAAGTCGATCAAGCGCGGCGGACCAAGGTCGCTCCCTTTGGCTTCGAGATCCTGCAACACCCAGGCATTTTCTTCGAACAGCGACATTGGCACCTCGCAAAAGCAATTACTTCTAGGGCTACGCGATCCGTCTCGGTCACAATCCAATCGAGTGTTTCTGTCCCAAGCTCAAGTCTTCCACAGTATCGACTTCATGGCCCAGTTCACATCAATGCACCTCTAGCCCTGCGCTTGAGCGTCTCATCCTAATCCCGCCCGTGCGGATCAAGGGCGCTGCGGCGGCGCGGGCGTGGGGCGACGGGTGAGAGGGCCGAGGCGCGCGGTGGCGTGCGAAGCGCCGGAGCGCCCATGTGCGCGGCCATATCTTCCAGCGCGGCAATGCGCTTTTCCGTCGCGGGGTGGGTAGAGAAAAGCTCGCTGACATGGGTCGGCACGATGTAGAGTTGCGCTGCGGCCGGGTTGCGCTGCGCCACGGGGTTGGGAATGCGTTCGGCCTGGCCTGCAATCTTGGCGAGGGCGGAGGCGAGCGCACGGGGGTTGCCGCTGATTTTAGCGCCGCCTTCGTCCGCGCCATATTCGCGGTGACGGCTGATCGCCATCTGCACGATCATCGCGGCAAAGGGCGCGACGATCACGGCCAGGATGGTCGCGATCATATTGCCATGGCCATTTTGATTGTCGCCGCTGCGGAAGAAGAGGCCGAAATTGGCCAGCATCGAAATGGCACCCGCAATCGTCGCCACCATCGTCATGATCAAGGTGTCGCGATTTTGCACATGCGCCAGTTCATGCGCCATCACGCCCGCCACTTCGTCGCGGTTCAGCATCGCCAGCAGGCCGGTGGTCGCGGCGACGGCGGCATGATCGGGATCGCGCCCGGTGGCGAAGGCATTGGGCGCTGGCTGGTCGATCAGATACACGCGCGGCATCGGCAGTCCGGCCCGCTGCGCCAGATCACGCACCAGTCCGTAAAATTCCGGCGCGCTATTGGCGTCCACTTCGCGGGCATTGTGCATCGACAGCACGATCTTGTCGGCGTTCCAGAAGGTGACAAGGTTCATGCCCGCCGCGACCAGCAACGCGATGATCGCCCCGCCGCTGCCGCCCAGCGTATAACCAAGCCCCATGAACAGCGCCGTCAGCGCCGCCAGCAACATGGTGGTCTTCAACCCGTTCACTTGCACTTGCCTCCGTTGCAACCCAGATAGATCATTGCAGATGAATATGGGGTTGCTCCTGGCGCTCCGCAATCGAAAGGCCGCGTCATCATGGGAAGTTTCAACGGCAAGCGCCCGGCGCATGTGCAGGCTCCGGCGCATCTGTCCAAAAGCCCGCCGGTGCCCCAGCCCGACCCGATCGACGCCCCGACGAGGCACACCGAGGAGATGAGCCCGGTGCGCTATGGCGATTGGGAGCGGAAGGGAATTGCGATTGATTTTTAGGACTTAGCGCCTCCTTCCTCCGCTCGCCGCCCTTTTTGCACGGCTGCCGCCAGGCCGTGTTATGCGCACGAGCGGACACCGATCGCCCTATGGCCTTTTGTCCCACGTCCTGTGCAGGATTTGGACAAAGGAGTATGGGGCGTGGGATTGCAGCTAGTTTCCGATATGACGATGAAGCCGGTTTCCGATTATGCGCCGCAGGACGCGGCGCTGCTCTGTGCGGTGGGGCGACTGGTCTGCGCCTGGACGATGCTGGAACAAAGCCTGGAGGCCAAGATCGGCCTGTTGCGCGAAGCGATGGGCGATATCCGCACGGTGGGCGCGCGCACCCGGCCAAGCATGGCCAAGCTGATGACCGAATTGCGCACCATGGTCGCGATGCGCGACCGGCGCAACGCGAGCGCCTTGACCGAAATTTCCGCAATCGAGCGCGACATGCAGCGGATCGACCGTTTCCGCGCGCTCATCATCAATGGTTTCCAGCAACCGGCCGAGGACGGCTTTACCTGTCGCGACGGGCGCAATACCCAGATTCATGTCTCGCTCGACCAGCTTGAAATCGAGATCGCTTCGCTCGACCAGATCGCACAGCGACTTTTAGCGGTATAATAGCGGTATAATATTCGCGCTGCGTGAACATCGCTTTCCCGAACATGGTATGTCGCCGTCGTAACGCTTGACCTTTGCAGCAAGGATGGCGATGCCTTGCTTCATCCCGCCTCACAGCGAGAATGGAGTAGCATGTCCAACAAACCTATCCGCAAGGCCATTTTCCCCGTTGCGGGGCTTGGCACCCGCTTCCTGCCCGCGACGAAGGCGGTGCCCAAGGAATTGCTGCCGGTCGTTGATCGCCCGCTGATCCAATATGCGGTGGACGAAGCGCTGGAAGCCGGGATCGAGCAGATGATCTTCGTCACCGGGCGTGGCAAAGGGGCGATCGAGGATTATTTCGACATCGCCTATGAGACCGAGGCGACGCAGCGCGAGCGCGGCAAGGATCTGTCGGCGCTAGACGGGACGCGGTTGCTGCCGGGCAATGCGGTATTCCTGCGCCAGCAGGAGCCGCTGGGTCTGGGCCACGCCATCTGGTGCGCGCGCGACATCATCGGCGACGAACCCTTCGCCATCCTGCTGCCCGACGAGTTTATGAAGGGCGCGCCGGGGCATGGCTGCATGAAGCAGATGGTCGATGCCTATGAACAGGTCGGCGGCAATCTGGTCTGCGCGCTCGAAATTCCGATGGAACAGACGCCGAGCTATGGCGTGATCGATCCGGGTGCGCGCGATGGCGTGCTGACGGAGGTCAAGGGGCTGGTCGAAAAGCCTGCGCTCGGCACCGCGCCCTCCAATCTCATCCTGCCTGGTCGCTATATTTTACAGCCCGAAGTGATGAAGATCCTGGAAACGCAGGAAAAGGGGGCTGGCGGCGAAATCCAACTGACCGATGCCATGGCTTCGCTGATCGGGCAGCAGCCCTTCCATGGCGTGACCTTTGACGGCCGCCGTTTCGATTGCGGGTCGAAAGCGGGCTATGTTGAGGCCAATCTGGTGCTGGCACTGGAGCGTGAGGATATGGGCGCGCATATCCGCGCTTTTGCCGCCGCCGAACTGGCGCGCGGCTAAAAGGAGATTATCCTCCCCCTGTGGGGGAGGTGGCTGGCGAAGCCAGACGGAGGGGTGTCGCCGTCTCGATAGGGGTGCACCCCTCCGTCAGGGCTACGCCCTGCCACCTCCCCTTCCAGAGGAGGATTTCTTTGTGCCGATCAGAACGGCACTTCGTCGTCCAGGTCGTTGTCGAAATTGGGGCTGCCTGCGCCACCGCGGCTGCCGCCGGCTGCACCACCCGAAGCGCGGCCGCCACCAAAGCCGCCGCCCTGGCCACCGCCAAAGTCGTCGGCATCGCCGCCGCCATAGCCGCTCGAACCGCCGCCCCAGTCGCTAACGCCCTGCTGCGCGCGACCACCGCCGCCACCGCCATAGCCGCCACCCTGACCGCCGCCGCCCGGCGCGCCGTCCAGCATGGTCAGGACCGAGCCCAGACCCTGCAACACGACTTCGGTGGAATAGCGGTCGTTACCCGACTGGTCCTGCCATTTGCGGGTGCGGAGCTGACCTTCGATATAGACTTTGCTGCCCTTGCGCAGGAAGCGTTCGGCGACGCCGACCAGACCTTCGGAGAAGATCGCGACCGTGTGCCATTCGGTACGCTCCTTCTTCTCGCCGCTCATCCGGTCCTTCCAGCTTTCGGATGTGGCGATGCGCAGGTTGCACACCTTGCCGCCATTCTGGAAGCTCTTGACCTCCGGGTCCGCGCCCAGATTGCCGACCAGAATGACCTTGTTGACAGACCCTGCCATGATTCCTCCGAATGCCTTGAAAGCGGCCCCTTATAGTCCCGCTGCGGTCGCCGTCCAGTAAGTGACGCCCGCCGCGACATAGGCAAGCGCAAACAGATAGCCGACCATGAACATGGGCCATTTCCAGCCATTGGTTTCGCGTCGCGTGACGGCGATCGTCGAAATACATTGCGGCGCGAAGATGAACCAGGCGAGGAAGGCGAGCGCGGTGGGCAGGGGCCACTGGTCCTTGAGCCGGTCGCCCAGGCTTTTTTCCAGCAGTGCCTCGTCATCGCCCGCCTCGATCGAATAGACGGTGGCGAGCGCGGATACCGCGACTTCACGCGCCGCCATGGCGGGGATGAGCGCCAGCGAAATGTCGCGGTTGAAGCCGATCGGCTCCAGCACCACCGTCAGGCCGCTGGCGATGCGTCCGGCCACCGAATGATCGACCTGGCTGACCGAGCTGCCGTCCGGTACTTTGGGGAAAGACAGCAACAGCCACAGGATCACGGTGGACGCGAAGATGATCGTGCCGGCGCGCTTGAGGAAGGTCATGGCCCGCTGCCACAGGCCGAGCAGGATGTCCTGCGCGCGCGGCCATTGATATTTGGGCATTTCCATCAGGAAGCCGCCGCTGGCGCCCTTGGTCACGGTCATCCGCAGGATCAGCGCCACCAGCATCGCGCCAACGATGCCCGCGACATAGAGGCAGAAGAGGACGAAGCCCTGCAACCCCACGCCCGGCAGCACGTCGCGCGCGGGGATGAAGGCCCCGATGATGACGGCATAGACCGGCAGGCGCGCCGAGCAGGTCATCAGCGGCGCGATGAGGATCGTCGTCAGCCGATCGCGCGGATCCGCGATCGTCCGCGTCGCCATGATGCCGGGAATCGCGCAGGCGAAGGAGGACAGCAGGGGAATGAACGCGCGGCCTGACAGGCCGACCCTGGCCATGATGCCATCCATCAGGAAGGCGGCGCGGACCATATAGCCGGTCGCCTCCAGCATGAGGATGAAGAAGAAGAGGATCAGAATCTGCGGCAGGAACACCACAACTGAGCCGACGCCGTTGATGACGCCATCCACCAGGAAGGAGCGGATGATGCCATCGGGCAGCGTGTCGCGCACGGCGCTGGCGGCGGCTTCGGCCATCCCCTCGATCATCGCGATCGGCGCTTCGGACCAAGCATAGACCGCCTGGAACATCACGAACAGCAAGGCGAGCAGCAGCAACAGGCCAAAGACGGGATGCAGCGCGACGCGATCGACCGCCGCCGTCAGGCGACGCGAGGGGGTTTCGCGCACGATCCCGGCGCGGGCGATGCGCCGCGCTTCGGCGCGCAGGGCGTCGAAATCGCGGTCGGGCGCGGCGGCGCGCACCGCGCGGCCCTCGCCCAGCATCTCGCCCAGTGCTTCGCGCAGATGATCGAGGCCACGCTTGCGCACCGCGACGGTGGCGATGACGGGTACGCCCAGTTCGCGCGACAGGGTCGCGGCGTCCAGTTCCAGCCCGTCGCGGGTGGCAAGATCGACCATGTTCAGCGCCACGATCGTCGGCAGGCCGAGCGCGATCAGTTCCAGCGCGAACCGCAGATGATTGTCGAGATTGGCGGCATCGACCACGATCACCAGCGCGTCGGGGCGTTTTTCACCCACCTGCTTGCCCATCACGACATCGCGGGTCACCTGCTCGTCGGGGCTGCCGGGATCGAGGCTGTAGGTGCCGGGCAGGTCGACCAGCTCGATCGGGCGACCATCGCTGAGCGACAGGCGGCCTGCCTTGCGTTCGACGGTGACGCCGGGATAATTGCCGAGCTTCTGCCGCGCGCCGGTCAGCGCGTTGAACAGGGCGCTCTTGCCCGCATTGGGATTGCCGACCAGCGCGACCAGGGGCAGCGCGCTCATGCGGCGCGGTCCTGATCGCGACTGTCCGGGCCGGTGCGGACCGTGACGGCGGCGGCATGGCTGCGGCGCATGGCGATGGTCATGCGGCCGACCTTGCAGGCGATCGGCCCGCGCCCGAAAATACCGCCCCGGTGCAGCGCCTCGACGCTCGCGCCTTCGCACAGGCCGAATTCGCGCAGGCGCTGGCCTTCGGAAGGAGACAGAGCGGACCAGTCGATCAGGTCAACATAAGCGGGCTGGCGCAGCGGCAGGTCGGTCAGGCGCACGGCAATGGATACTCTCAGCATGATTGCTGCGAGTGACTATCAATACCGATTGGGAAAGGCCAGCGCGAATCGCGTCTGCGTCAGATCGCGGGGTAGCGCAGCCGCCCGACGAAGCGCGCGAGGCTGAGCCGTTCGCCGCCGCCGACGCCCTTGATCCTGGCCTTGAGCTTTTCAAAGCGCATCACCCCTTCGATCCGCCGCGCGAGAAAGGCGCGGGTGTCGACATGGTCATCGCTGGCGTCATCGACGAACACCAGCAGCGTTGCGGCATAGACCCCGGCGAGCGTCATCCGCTTGGTATAATGGGCCAGGTCCGTGCTGGTGTCGCCCGCCGCGCGCCACATGGCATCGGCCGCGCGCCAGCCCAGCCGGGCGGCCCGCGCAGTGTTGGTCGGCATGGCGAGGATCGCCAGCGCCCGACGCAGCGCTTCCCGATCGGGGGCGATGAGGGCGAGCCGCGCCTCGATCAGCGCGATGATCTTCTTGCGGATCGACAGGGCATCCAGCGTTTCGGGCGGCAGCGCATCGAGCATCGCCGCATCGATGCTGGCGAACCAGGCGTCGATCATGTCGACCGGGCCATCGGCGAAGGCGAGCGCGGCGATATCCGAATCCACGCCCTTTTCCGCCGCCGCCATCATCACGGCCTCCTTGCGCCATCCGTCGAAGGCGGCGTGGCGGGCCAGCACGGGGGCCAGAAGATCGCGGATTTCGTCGAGGGTCATATCCTGGGTCATGACCCCAATCTAGGAGCGGGTGGGCAGTCGCACAAGCACCAGCGCCGCGCCAACCGCAACCGTTCCGATCATGTCGGTGATGCTGAGCCATTCGCCGAACATCAGCCAGCCCAGCAGCACCGAGACGGCGGGTTGCAGCAACAGGCTCAACCCCAAGATCAGCGGCGAAAACCAACCGATCGCATAGGTGAGCAGCCCCTGCCCGATCAACTGGCTCGACAAAGCCAGGATCAGCAGCGGCGTCCAGTTGCCCGGCATGATCCGCTCCCCCAGCCATACAGCGCAGAGCAGCAGGGTCGGCGCGCTGGCGACGCTCGACACGGCGAGCACCGACCAACTGTCGAGACGCCCGCGTGCGCTCTGGATGATCAGGATATAGGCGGTATAGAAGACCCCCGCGAGCAGGCAGAGCAGATCGCCGCGCAGATTGACCGGCGACAGGTCATAGCTGCCCCCCATCAGAACCAGCGCGCCCGCGCCCGCCAGCAGCAGCGCGGCTACCTGGATTCGCGTCGGGCGCTGGCGCAGCACCAACAGCGCCCAGGCCGGGAGCATCAGCGCGCTCATATTGCCGAAGAGGGTCGCATTGGCGACCTTGGTATGGATGATGCCCAAATGCCAGGCGGCGAGGTCGCCTGCGAACACCACGCCCGCCAACAGCATCACGCCCCATTCGCTTCGCGTCGGCGGCGTACGCGCGAGCCGGGGAATGGCGAGCAGCAGCAGCACGGGCAACGCCAGCGTCAACCGCCAGAAGGCCGCCGCCACTGGCCCGACATCGGCCAGCCGCACCATTACCGGGCCGAGCGAGAGCATGATATTCGCCAGGATCAGCGCCGGAAAGGCGAGGCGTGGTATGTCCATCGGGGTTGCGGGGGTTGAACTGGGCATGGCGGCTCCCTAGCTGGCTTTGGCACCCAAGTCCCGTTGCAAATTGCAACCTTGAAAGTTCGGGAGATTCCATGACCAGCCTGTTCGACCCTATCCAGATCGGCACGATCGACGCGCCCAACCGCATCCTCATGGCGCCGCTGACCCGTGGCCGCGCTACCCGCGACCATGTGCCCACCCCGATCATGGTGGACTATTATCGCCAGCGCGCAGGCGCGGGCCTCATCATCAGCGAGGCGACCGGCGTGTCGCGCCAGGGGCTTGGCTGGCCCTACGCGCCCGGCCTCTGGTCCGACGAGCAGGTCACCGCCTGGCAGCCCGTGACGCAAGCCGTGCATGACGCAGGCGGACGAATTATCGCCCAGCTATGGCATATGGGGCGGCAGGTCCATTCGAGCGTCACCGGCGAACAGCCGGTATCGTCCAGCGCCACCGCGACGGCAGGCGACGCGCATACATATGACGGCAAGGCACCGTTCGAGACCGCCCGTCCGCTGGCGATCGAGGAAATTCCCGCGCTGATCGAAACTTACGTCCGGGCCGCGCAGAATGCCATTCGCGCCGGGTTTGACGGGGTGCAGATCCACGCCGCCAATGGCTATCTGATCGACCAGTTTCTGCGCGACAATGCCAATTTTCGCGACGATGATTATGGTGGCAGCGTCGAAAACCGCGTTCGCCTGCTGCGCGAGGTCACCCAGGCGGTGGTCGATGCGATCGGCGCGGACAAGGTGTCGGTGCGCCTGTCACCCAATGGCGACAGCCAGGGCGTGGACGATAGCGATCCCGCTACGCTGTTCGCCCATGCCGCCGACGTGCTGAACGCAATCGGCATCGCCTCGCTCGAACTGCGCGAGCCGGGTCCGAACGGCACCTTCGGCGCGACCGACGTGCCACGCCAGTCGCCGCTGATCCGCCAGCATTTCAAGGGGCCACTGATCCTGAACAGCGATTATGACAAGGCGCGGGCGCAGGCCGATCTCGACAGCGGCCTTGCCGATGCGATCAGCTTTGGCCGTCCCTTCATGGCCAACCCCGATCTGGTCGAGCGGCTGCGCGACGATGCGCCGCTGAACCCGCCCCAGCCTATGCCGACCTGGTATGGTCCGGGCGAGGCTGGCTATACCGATTACCCGACGCTGGTGCGGACACGCGCACCAGCCTGATCGGGTCGATAGTCGGCCGGACCGTCTCCCCCTCCGGCCGACTATCCTATTTTCAGCGCGCGAATTTAGATCGCGAACTTCTGGCGCAGGCCAAGCATGGCGATCGCCGCCTTGGCCGCCTCGCCGCCCTTGTCCTTTTCCGTCATCTTGGCGCGGGTCAGGGCCTGCGCCTCATCTTCAACGGTCAATATGCCGTTGCCGATCGGGATACCGTCCATCGACAAGGCCATCAGGCCGCGCGCGCTTTCGTTCGAGACGACTTCGAAATGATAGGTTTCGCCGCGGATCACCACGCCGATGGCGATGAAGCCGTCATAGCGCCCGGTTTCCGCCGCCAGCGCCACCGCGCCTGGAATCTCCAGCGCGCCCGGCACCGTCACCACCTCATATTTATGCCCCTCATCATCGAGTGCGGCCGTCGCGCCCTCGATCAGCAGGTCGTTGAGATGGTCGTAGAAGCGCGCTTCGACGATCAGGAATTTGGCCATGGTAAATCCTTTACAACTCGATCGGACGCTGCCCAACCACGGCCAGGTCATAGCCGTCAAGCGCGATCAGGCTATGGTTGCTGTTGGTCAGCAGGATCATGTCATGCACGCCGAGTTCGGCCAATATCTGCGCGCCCGCGCCATAGTTGCGTAGTTCGTCCATGTCGCCTTGCGCCGCACCGGAATGATATTGGAGCATCCGCGTCAGCATATCTGGCTCGTCGCCGCGCAGAAGGACGATGATACCCGCGCCTTCCGCGCCGATAATCTCCATCGACCGGGCAAGCATGCCGGCGCGCGGTCCCTCTTTACCGAACGTATCGGTCAACGGCGAAAATTGATGCATCCGTACCAGGGTTGGCTGGTCAGGGATTACATGCCCCTTCTGCAACGCCAGTTGCTCGGTCTGGGTCGCCTTGTTGAAAAAGCTGATTGCCTTCCAGTCGCCGCCCCATTTGCTCTGGAAAGTCGCTTCGGCACGGCGTTCGACAATATGATCATGCCGACGGCGATAGGCGATCAGGTCGCGGATCGTGCCGATCTTCATCTTGTGCTTCGCGGCAAAGGGAATGAGGTCGTCGAGGCGGGCCATGGTGCCATCATCCTTCATCACCTCGCAGATGACGCCGGATGGATTGAGGCCCGCCAGCCGCGCGACGTCCACCGCCGCTTCGGTATGGCCGGTGCGGACCAGCACGCCGCCATCCTTGGCCACCAGGGGAAAGACATGGCCCGGCGTCACGATGTCCGCCTTGCCCTTCGACCCGTCGATCGCGACCGATACGGTGCGCGCGCGGTCGGCGGCGCTGATGCCGGTGGTCACGCCTTCGCGCGCCTCGATCGATACGGTGAAGGCGGTTTCGTGGCGGGTGCCGTTGTTGCGGCTCATGAGGCCAAGGCCCAGTTCCTCGACCCGCGTCTTGGTCAGCGCCAAGCAGATGAGGCCGCGGCCGTGGGTGGCCATGAAATTGATCGCGTCCGGGGTCGCCATTTGCGCTGGAATGACCAGGTCGCCCTCATTTTCGCGATCCTCATCATCGACCAGGATGAACATGCGGCCGTTGCGCGCTTCGTTGATGATCTCTTCTGGCGAGGCGAGCGCGGTGCCGCCCTCGCGCTTCAACAGATAGGCCTCCAGCTTGCCCAGCGTGTCGGCGGTCGGGTTCCAGTCGCCCTCGCCCAGCTTGCGCAGCGAATTGGCGTGGAGACCGGCGGCGCGCGCCAGCCCGGAACGGGACATGCCGCCATCGGTGACGAGGCTGCGAACGGTATCGAGAAGTGCGGACGACATGAAAACGACTCCTGCCCGGAAAGGACCGGGGCCGTATATCACATTGCAATGTGATTATTTCAAGCCACAATCACATCGTGCGATTTTCGTCGGTCGTGATTTTCGAGTCGTGCAATAGCCATTCACTTAAAATCACTTGGTGCGAAGGCTCTGCATCCGATCAAGATAGCGCGCCAGCACGTCAATCTCCAGATTGAAGCTGCGCCCCTGGGGCAGGGCATCAAGCGTGGTTTCAGCGGTGGTATGCGGAATGATGTTGAGGCCGAAATGGACGCTGCCATCCGCCTGGTCCTCGACACTGTTCACGGTCAACGAAATCCCGTCCAGCGTGATCGACCCCTTGGCCGCCAGCGCGGCCGCCAGCGCAGCGGGCGCGGCGATGATCAGGCGCATAGAATCGCCTTCGGGCGTGGCCGACACAAGGTGCCCGACACCGTCGACATGGCCCGTGACGATGTGCCCGCCCAGTTCGTCGCCGACCTTGAGCGCGCGTTCGAGGTTCAGCCGCCCCCCTTCCGCCCACAGACCCGGCGCGGTGCGCGCGACGGTTTCAGCCGACAGGTCGACCGCGAACCAGTCCGCGCCTTTTTCCACCACCGTCAGGCACGCACCCGAACAGGCGATCGACGCACCAATCGCCACGGTGTCCATGGCATAGCCGCTGCCGATGACCAGCCGCAGGTCGCCGCGCTGCTCCGCGCTGCGGATGGTGCCGATGTCGGTGATGATGCCGGTGAACATGCGTCCTGATCCATCTATTGGGGCCTGTACCCCGGCCTCTAAGCGCTCCGAACCGCCTCGTAAACCTCAAGTCCGTCGGCACCCAGCCGCCGTTCGTCGATCAGCCGCCAGCGGCCATGCGCCTCGCTCAAGTCGGTCAGTCCGATGTCGCCGATCCCTGCAAGGCCATTACCGATGAGAATCGGCGCGCGATAGAGCATCAGCCGATCAACCAAGCCCGCACGGAGGAAAGCTGCTGCCGTGGCCGCCCCGCCCTCCACCAGCAGATGATCGACCCGGTCGAGCGTCGATATGTCGTCCGGCGCGCTGATACGTTCCCACCCGTCGGGCGCTTCACCCCGACTGAGCAGGATGCGGCGCGGACTGCGCCCCTCAAGCCCGGCGATCCGCACATCGAGGCGCGGCGCGTCGGCGCGCAGCGTGCCGCCGCCGACCAAAATTGCGTCATGCCGCGCCCGCTCCATATGGGCGTGGGCGCGCGCTTGCGGGCCGGTGATCCAGCGGCTGGAACCATCGGCCAGCGCGATCTGGCCATCAAGTGAGAGAGCGAGCTTGAGCGTCACATGCGGCCGCCCCAGCGTCTGGCCCAGCACGAACCCCGCCATGGCGCGGGCGGCATCCTCTGCCATCAGGCCCATGTCGACCGTGATGCCCCGTTCACGCAACCAGGCCGCCCCCTGTCCGTCGGTGCGCGGATCGGGATCGCGCAGCGCGATCACGACGCGGGCCACGCCTGCGCGTGCCAGCAGGTCGGCGCAACGCGGCCCGCGTGGCGACAGATGAAAACAGGGTTCCAGCGTCACATAGCAGCAAGCGCCATGCGCGCGGTCGAGCGCCTGTTCCAGCGCCTGCGCTTCGGCATGGGGCCGCCCGCCCTTTTGCGTCCAGCCGCGCCCGACGATATGGCCGTCGCGCACGATGATGCAGCCGACATTGGGATTGGGGGTCGAAAGCCCGCGCCCGCGCCGCGACAGCGCGATGGCCGCGGCCATGATACGCCGGTCGGCCTCTACATCATGTATCGGCACCGTCGCGGTCAGGGCTGCTGCGCCCCTTCAGCCTTCTTGGCCTCAGCCAGGCGCGCATCGAGCATGGCGTCGATCCGTTCCAGCGCTTCCTTGCGCCGGGCACTGTTGCGCGCAGCATCTTCGCGCCATTCGATGCCGACCATGTCGGCGATCTTCTGCATGTCCTTCTGCTTGGCCGCCAGCGCGACCTCGTAGCGGGCAATGTCCATCTTCTGCTGCAAAATCACCGCCGCGTCGGACCGGCTGGCGTCCCAGCTTTTGACATAGATGATCTTGTTGCGCGTCGGCATCGTGTTGGTGTTGCCATCGACGATAAACGCCCAGATAATGACATAGGTGATCGCGGCCGACAGGCCCAGCAAGGGCCATTTATGCGGGCGCTGCTCAAGGAAATAGCCCCAAAGATCATGGGCAGCCCTTTTGGGGGAAACGGGACGGGGAAAGATCGCCATGCCCGCCTTATAGGGCAGGCTTGACCAGGATGCAAAAGAGTCTGTTGCTTGCCGCGAAATGGTGCTGCCCTGCCCTGCCAACCCGCGTTGGCAGGGCAGGGCCGATGCCCCTGTCTGGGCGGATTACCGTTCGGTCAGCGTGAAGCGCACAGTCAGCACCTTGGTCGCCGCTACCGCAACGCCATCGCGCGTGGCGGGACGGAATCGCCATTGGCGCAGTGCATGGCGCCGGGTCGCCAGCCAGAAACTCTCATCGCTCGCGGCAAGACGTTCAATGTCGGTTACCCGACCCTCCGCACTGATCGTCACCCGCACCGTTACTGTTCCTTCCACGCCCTGCCGGATCATGCTGCCGGGATAATCGGGCTGGAAACCAGACAGGGCGCGCGGGTCGATCGTCGGCTCGACCATTACAGGCACATGCGGCGGGGCGGCGGGTGGCAGGATGATGGTGGGGCCTGGCTCTATGCCCTCCCCTGATCCTGAGCCGCCAGTGATGATGGGATCACCCTGGCTCAGCGGCACGATCGGGTCCGCCGCAGTGGGCCGCGAGGGCATCGGCCGATTTGGAACCGGCTGCACTTTGGTCGAATCGTGCGCCTTGGGTGGTGGGGAATCAGGCAGCGGGACATTGGTGGTCACCAGAGGCGGCAGTGTGAACACCTGATCTATCATCGTCTGAGGGATCATCAGCCAGACCCCGATCGCCACCATATGGACGGCGATCGCGCCGCCAATGCCAAATGGCGACCCCTTGCCGCCCTGATAGCCTGACGGCGCAGTGGCTGCCGCCTCCTGCCGTTGATTGCCCGTCGCCTGAACTGCCAGCCTGCGCATCGTTCGACTCCTCTCCACACCGCCCGTCTTTGGACGGATCATGCAATGTTACATCATATTATAATGATATGTTGCAACATTATTTTTGAGGATCGAGATCGAGGAACCGCGAGGTCTATAGGGCAACATCAATCATGTGCAGGATCAGCCCCACAAGGCCACCGACCAACGTACCGTTGATGCGGATATATTGCAGATCGCGACCAACGGCATTCTCCAGCCGATTGGTGATGGTGCCCGCATCCCAGCCGCGCACCGTATCGCTCACCAGCCGCACGATCGCGTCGCCATAGGTCGCGGTCGCGCCTACGGCCGCGCGCCGAACGAAACGGTTGATGACCAGCCGCAGCCGCGCATCCTCCTGCAATGTGCCGCCCAATTGACGAAGCGCTTCGCCCAGTCGCCCGGCCATCGCCCGGCCCGGATCGCGCACCGCGCGCAGCAGTCCGCCGCGCGCCTGTTCCCACAATCCGTCGATCCAGCGCTGCATGGCGGGATTATCCAGTATCTCGTCACGGATTGTTGCCGCCTTGGCCTGCATCTCCGAGTCAAATTGCAGGTCGAAGGCCAGTTTCGCCATGCCCTCTTCCGCCTTGAGGCGCAGGTCATGCCCCGGATCAGCCGCCATTTCGGCCAACATCTTGCGCAGTCCGTCGATGATCGCATTGGCCAGATTTTCATCCAGCCCGGTCCAGCGCAGCACCTTGCCCGCCTTGTCATGCACCATCTGGCGGATCAGATGGTCATTGGCTTCCAGCGTCTTGTCGGCCCAATGGATCAGGCTGTCCATGACCGGCGCATGGCGGCCGTCGCGCATCGCCGCCTCGATCGCCTGGCCGATCAGCGGCCCGATGTTGATGCCACGCAGTCGCTGGCCGATCGCGCCCTTGACCATGCCGCCCAGCCGTTCCTGGTCCAAAGCTTCCAGCATGTCGGCGATCAGGCGCGAGGCCCCTGCGCGCAACCGCCCGTCGCCCGCCGAGGGACTGGCGAGGAAGCGACCCGCCGCCGATGCCACATCCATTCCCCGCATCCGCCGGGCGACGACGGCCGGGGTCAGGAAATTGTCGCGCAGGAACAGCGCCAGCGTATCGCCTATCCGGTCCTTGTTGCGCGGGATGATCGCGGTATGCGGGATGCGCAGGCCGAGGGGATGGCGGAACAGCGCGGTGACCGCGAACCAGTCGGCCAGGCCGCCCACCATCGCCGCTTCGGCGAAGCTCTGCACAAAGCCGATGGCGGGATGAAGATGCACCGTCGCGCGCGCCGTAATGAAGATCAGCGCCATCACCAGCAGCATGGCGGTGGCGACGATCCGCATGCGCCGCGCGGGATTAGGCAGGCTGTCGCCGGTCGACCGGGGGGCGCGGAGCAATTTCATGGCCCCTTAACGGTTACGCCGCCCAATCGTTCAGGCAAAGCCCAAATCCGCGACCTTATTCGGCGGGCAGAGGCACGCCCTTGTCGTCGCCCTTCTTATAGGTCAGCAATCCGCGGCTCAATCGCGGCCCGACCCAGCTTTCAATCGCGATTGCCAGGCTGAAGGTCGCCGGCACGATCACCAGCGTCAGCACGGTCGACAGCAGCAGGCCGCCGATCACCGTGATGCCCATCGGCGCGCGCCAGGCCCCATCGCCCGACAGCGACAAGGCGGTGGGCACCATGCCCGCCACCATCGCCACGGTCGTCATGACGATCGGCTGTGCGCGTTTATGGCCCGCGTCCACGATCGCCTCGAACTTGGGCACGCCCTTGTCGATTTCCTCCAGCGCGAAGTCGATGACGAGGATGGAGTTTTTGGCGACGATGCCGAGCAGCATCAACAGGCCGATGAACACCGGCATCGACAAGGGCTGGCCGGCGATATGCAAGGCGAGCGCTCCGCCAAGCGGTGCGAGCAGCAGCGACCCCAGATTGACGAAGGGTGGCATGATCCTCTTGTAGAGCAGGGTCAGAACCGCCAGCACCAGTAATATGCCCGATGCCACCGCGATCGCGAAGTTGACGAGCATTTCCGCCTGCCACTTGGCGTCACCTGCGCTGATTTTCTGGACGCCCTGAACGCGGCCTTCATTGATCGCCTTCATCAACGGCAGGGCGTTGAGCTTTGCCAAGCCCTGGCTGGTGACGACCCCCGGTGCCAGATCGGCACCGACAACAATACGGCGGATCTGGTTATAGCGGCGAATCTGCGTCGGGCCTGCGCCGAATGTGATGTCGGCAACCACCTTGAGCGGGACGAAGCCGCCATTGACCGTCGGCACGGGCATATTCTCGATCGTGCCGAGATCCTTGCGGCTTTCCTCCGTGATCGACACGCGGATCGGAATCTGGCGGTCGGACAGCGAGAAGCGGGCGCTGTTCTGATCGATGTCGCCGATCGTGGCGATACGGATCGACTGGCTGAGCGCGGCCGTCGTGACACCCATGCTTGCGGCCAGGTCGAGACGCGGCCGGATGATGATTTCGGGCCGCTGCATGTCGCCCTGCACGCGCGGCGCACGCAATTCGGGAATACGCGCCATTTCCGCCACCAACTGGTTGGCCACCTGATCCAGCTTCACCGGATCGTCCGACCCGAACATCATGATGATATCACGGCCAAAGCCGCCACCCGACTGCGACTGGAAATTGATTCGTGCATCCGCGATCGTCTGGAATTGGGGCGCGATCTTGCGCTCCCAGTCGACCGATGACATCGGCCGATCCTTTTTCAGTGTCAGGAAGATGTCGGCATTGGTGGTTTTGATGTCGGCAAAGGCGGCATCGACCACCTTCGTATCAGCCGCCAGCATGTCCGCAACCTTGCGGGTGATCGCCGTTGTCTGCGCCAAGGTACTGCCCGGCACGGTTTCGATCTTCACCTGACTGAAATCCGTATTGGTCGTAGGCTGGAACGTCATAGGCAGCGTCCAGAAGGCAATGATCGTCGCGATGAACGCCAGCGCGCCGAACCCTACGGTCCACACCCGATGATCGAAGAATATGGCGGTAAAGCGATGCCAGCCGCCCCGCGCCCGACGCGCGACAGCCCGGCGTTCGTCGAGCGACCAGCGCAGCACGCTCATATAGCGGTCCATCAGCCAGCCTTCGCCATGGCTTTCCTCGCCATGCGCCTTGAGGAAATAGGCTGCAATCATCGGCGTGATGAGACGCGCCACGGCCAGGCTCATGAGCACGGCGACCACCACGGTCATGCCGAACTGAATGAAGAACTGACCCGAAAGACCCGGCATCAGCGCAACCGGCAGGAACACCGCGACGATCGCCATGGTGGTGGCCAACACGGCCAAACCGATTTCGTCGGCGGCGTCGATCGACGCCTGATAGGCGCTTTTGCCCATGCGCATATGGCGCACGATATTCTCGATCTCCACGATGGCGTCATCGACCAGCACACCCGCCACCAGGCTGAGCGCCAGCAGCGAAATGCCGTTGAGCGTGAAGCCCATCATGTCCATGAACCAGAAGGTCGGGATCGCCGAGAGCGGGATCGCCAGCGCCGAAATCAATGTCGCGCGCCAGTCGCGCAGGAACAGGAAGACGATAACGACCGCCAGCACCGCGCCCTCGATCATCGCGGCCATGGCCGAATGATATTGCTCCTTGGTATAATCGACGCTGGTATAAAGCTGCTTATAGGTAACCTTGGGGTTTTCCTTGCGGAGCTTGTCCAGCTCCTTCATCGCCTCGTCATAGACGGTGACGTCCGACGAACCCTTCGCCTTTTCGAGGCTGAAACTGGTGACCTGCCGCCCGTTCATCAGCGCCAGGCTGCGCTGTTCGGCATACATATCACGCACGTCGGCAATGTCGGCCAGTTTGACGGTACGGCCGCCGGTAATGGCGATCTGGGTCGCACCCAGGTCGCGCGCATCACGCGCATTGCCCAGCACGCGGATCGACTGTTCGGCCCCGGCGATTTCGGTACGACCGCCCGCGGCGTTCAGATTGACCTGATTAAGCTGCTGGTTCACCTGCGCCGCAGTAATACCGAACGCCTGCAATTTGGCCGGGTCCAGGATGACGCGGATTTCCCGGCTGACGCCGCCGCCCCGATTGACCGCCGCCATGCCGCTGACCGACAACAAGCGCTTGGCGACCGTATTGTCGACATACCAGGACAGTTCCTCCAACGTCATGTCGGTCGCTTCGGCACTGAAATAGGCGATAGGCCCGCCGTCAATGTCGATCCGGGTGACCTGCGGCTCCAAAATCCCGTCAGGCAAGTCGCTGCGGATCTGGTCCACCGCATTTTTGACGTCGTTGACCGCGCGATCGACCGGGGTGCCGATCTGGAATTGCACATTGGTCAGCGACTGACCTTCTGAGGCGAAGGAGGTGATATCCTCGACCCCGCTGATACCGCGTACCGCCGCTTCGATCCGCTGGGTAACCTGGGTTTCCAATTCGGTCGGGGCCGCGCCGGGCTGGCTGACGATCACGCTGACTGCGGGGAAGCTGATGTCGGGATTATTGTTGACGTCCATCCGGCTGAAACTGACGATTCCTGCCAGCAGCAGCGCAGCGAACATCACCAGCGGTGTCACCGGATTGCGGATCGCCCATGCGGACATATTGCGAAAACTCATGACGGGCTTTCCCTCGCCGGACGGTACGCCGCCCCTCTCTTCAAATCCATCCAGCGCGCGCCGTTGTCGGCCGCGCCGGCCCTAGCTGCCCTTGATCGCTTCCGGCTTGACCTTCTGCCCCGGCGTCAGGAACGCCCCGGCCGATGTCACGATCTTTTCCTGCCCCGTAATACCGCCGGTGACAGCGACGCCCGCATCGGAAACCTGTCCGACCGTTACATCGCGTCGCTCGACCATATTCTTGGCGTTGACGATATAGACATAATTGCCCTTGGCGTCGCTCTGCACCGCCGATTCCGGCAGCAACGGCGCGGTCCCCGATCCGCTGGTAATCGTCACCGCGGCAAAGCCACCAGGGCGGATCGCCGGGTTATAAGGAATGGCGACACGCGCAATGCCCTGTTGGGGTGGACGGCCTCCGTACGGCATCAGAATGTGCCAGAGTGAGTCGTTAGATCTCAATCGAAGGAGACCGCC
>NZ_JAZDXA010000017.1:0-102937 GCF_040170545.1 Sphingobium sp. MK2 | reverse complement strand
AGCAACGACATCATCGCCGAACTCAACGAGCGTGGTGCCAAAATCGTCATCTCGCAGCACCCGCGACGCGCCATTCCGATCCCGCTTGATGCCGAGATGTACAAATGGCGGCACCTCATCGAAAACTTCTTCTGCAAATTTAAGGAGTTCAAACGCATCGCCATGCGCGCCTGCAAAACCGACCAAAGCTTCGAAGCCATGATCTACCTCGCCGCCGCTGTCATCAACTCACGATGAATCCCCACAAGCCTTAATCAATGAGTCCTGACTCTAACCCAGACGCCAAACTGTCCGGGAACGCGCAAACAGTCTCGCTGGCGCATCACAAAAATGGTAAGGACCTCATCGGCGCAAAATCGCGACCTTAAACAAGCTTTGAAAGTTGCCGCGAAATAACGGGCACGGACCAAGCGTGAGGGGCGTCCCCGTCTCTAAGTGGAATTTATGCGAAGATGTCGGCTAGGTCGTACGATTGGGGGCCGTCTTTCCAGTTGCGCAGCGCGGCGTAGAGGCTGGCCTGCGCCGTGCTCCAGAAGGCAATAATCAGCGTATTGGTGATAGCCGTCGATATCAGATAGAGCGGCGATAGCGCCAATGTGTCGGCCGTTGCTGCAGATAGCATACCGCCCGTCGCCATGATGATGCCCAGTACTATGGCCAGCAGCGTTACCAGAACCAACAGCAGCAATTGCAGCCCCAAAATCTTCCAGCGCGCGCCTTTGGTCAGATATCGGCTGCGTGCAAAGGCGGAAAATATGCCATTTTTCTCTGCTACCAGAGCGGGCGTGGCGACCGACCACATGATGTAAAGCATGATACCCGGCACGACGAGCAGGATGAATCCCGCCATGATCCCCAGAATCAGCAACAGGGTAAGGCCGATCAGCGGCACCGCCATCGTCAGGCCGGTGCCCAGGCATTCGGCGAAGCTGGCGCGCCGCTCTTCGGCATAAGCCAGGGTTGCGCGGACGAGCGCGCCCTGCACCAGCATGGACAGCAACAGGAAGATGACGAAGGAGGCAATTGACACGGCAACGGCACCGACCGTGCTGGTGCGGTCTGTCACCGTTAGCGTGGCCCCGATGAAATAGGTGTAGAGCGATTGCGGCACGGCACCCAGCAGGAAAGCTATGCCGAAGGTCGCGATCGGATTATCACCCAATGTACCGAACGCGCGGCTCAACACCGCCCCGATGGAAAAGGATTGCTCTTCTCTCGAACCTGCCCGCGTCGCCATTGTGATATCCCCCGATTGATGGACTTGTTGCCAATGCTGTCTCATCCGACAGACTTTGTCACCCTTTGAATAGCTTGCACCGCCGCGACGAGGCGTTAGGGTCCGGCGTGACGGGGGTAATCTGGGCATGGCCGCACCAGCAGTGAAGGCGGACGATCAACTTGCCGCAGCGCATCGTGCGTTGCGGGCGGAGGGGGACGTGCAGTTTGACCTGCTGCCCGTGCCGGCACGGCAGCCGCCTCCGGCCTGGTTGAAGGCGCTGGGCGAATGGCTGGAGCAGGCCTTGGCGCCGGTCGGCCGCTTCCTGCGCTGGATCAGCAGTTTTATGCCTGACGCGCCCTATGCCCGCATCTTCCTGTGGACTATGATCGCGGCGCTGCTGCTGTTCCTTTTGTGGATGGCGGTCGATCGCATCCGGCACGGGGTCTGGCGACTGCCGCGCCTGCGTCGCCGCGCGGTGGCCGTTCCTGTCGCGGCTGACGAAGACTGGACCCCCGATGCCGCACCGGCGCGCGCCTGGCTGGAGGAAGCCGACGCGCTGGCCGCGCAGGGGCGCTATGCGGAAGCTGTGCATCACCTGCTTTTGCGCAGCGTCGAGGATCTGTCTCGCCGCCGTCCGCAGATCGTCCGCCCGGCGCTTACCAGTCGCGATCTCGCTACTGTGCAGGGCGTTCCCGCTGCGCCGCGCCGCCTGTTCGCAGAGATTGCCGCAGCCGTGGAACGCAGCCTATTTGGCCGCCGCCCGATCGCGGCTGTCGAATGGGACCGCTGCCGCCGTGCATATGCCGATTTCGCGCAAAGCCGGACCTGGACGGCATGAGCGACGTTGCATTTGGCCGCCCGGCGAACGACGCCACGCTGTTTCGTGGGCGCCCCGTCGCGTTGATGCTGGCGATCGGCATTGCAGGCTTTGCGGCGATGCTGGTGCTGGGTGCCTATGCGCCGGATCTGCGGTCGGGTCGCAATGGTGGCGGACATGCCTTGTCCAATGCGGTGACGGGCTATGCGGGACTGGTCGCTTTGGCCGAGGCGACCGGGCGGCAGCCGCGCATCGTGCGCAGCGCGCGCGATTTCGACACCGAAGATCTGCTGGTCGTCACGCCGGAAAACAGCGGCATCAACGTCGGCGAGGCGCTGACCCAGCGGACCAGTCGGCCCACCCTGTTCATTTTGCCCAAATGGCGCACCGTTCGAGATGAAGACCATGAGGGGTGGGCGCGTTATCAAGGCATATTGCCGCTGTCCGAACCGATCGGCGTCCTCTCGCCGGGCGTACGCTTCACCATGCGCCACTATCGCAGCGGCGGCGGGGTACTGACGGCGCAAGGCGTGCCGGGTCGGTTTTGGAAACCGCGTCCGATACAGGTCATCACCGGCATTGATCGCGACAATGAAGAGCAGGACGATCGCTGGCGCAAGCTCACGCCCCTGCTGACGGATGGCAAAGGCGGCATCGTGCTGGGCCATGTCGGCGAGGGACCGCTCTATGTGCTGGCAGACCCCGACCTGCTCAACAATCGCGGGATGAAGGATGTGACCCAGGCGCGCGCGGCGCTGGCCTTGCTCGACTGGATGAACAGCACCGGGGCCGAAGGCATCGCCTTCGATGTCTCGCTGAACGGGCTTGGCCATTCGCGCAGCCCGCTTAAATTGCTGTTCGAGCCACCTTTCCTGGCGATGACGCTGACCATTTTGGCGGCGCTGCTGCTGGCGGGCATTCATGCCTTTGGTCGCTTCGGCCCGCCGCGTCCCCGGACGCGCGCGGTCGCTTTGGGCAAGGCGGCGCTGGTCGACAATAGTGCGCTGCTGATCCGCAAGGCGGGCCGCGAGGCGCGGCTGGGCGGTCGCTATGCCGCGGCCATTCGCGATCGGGCGGCGCGCGCCTTCGGCGTGCCTGCGCGGCTGCGCGACGGCGCGCTCGATCAGCATCTTGATAGTTTGAAGGGGCAGCGCCGCTTCACCGACCTGGCGCAGGCGGTGCAAGCGGCCAGCGACCGACATAGCCTGCTCGAAGCCGCGCAGGCGCTGCATGATTGGCAGGGGGAGAAAGCCAAGTGAATGTGACCGAAGTTCAGGCGCTGGGCCAGGCGATCCGCCAGGAAGTGGCGCGCGCCGTGGTGGGGCAGGAGGCGACGGTCGACCTCATGCTCGTGGCGCTGTTTTCAGGCGGGCATATCCTGCTCGAAGGCCCGCCAGGCACCGCCAAGACGCTAATCGCGCATAGTTTTGCGCGTGCGCTCGGCCTCGATTTCGGGCGCATCCAATTCACCCCCGACCTGATGCCCGGTGACATCGTCGGTGCCAATCTCTTCAATTTCCAGACCAGCCAGTTCACGTTGACGCGGGGACCGGTCTTCACCGAATTGCTGCTGGCCGACGAAATCAACCGCACCCCGCCCAAGACGCAGGCGGCGTTGCTGGAAGCGATGCAGGAACGCACCGTTACCATTGATGGGGACAGCCTGCCACTGAGCGACCGCTTCATGGTGGTGGCGACGCAAAATCCGATCGAGCAGCAAGGCGTCTATCCCTTGCCTGAGGCGCAACTCGACCGCTTCCTGTTCAAGCAGAGCGTGGATTATCCAAGCGCGACGGAGGAACGGCGCATCATCGCCACCCACGGCGCGCGGACCCATGCGATGACGCCGCAGGAATGGGGCGTCGTGCCCGTCGCCGATGCCGCGCGCATCGGCGAAGCCATCGGCGTCGTCAATCAGGTGCTGCTGGTCGAAGAAGTGGTGGATTATATTCTCGGCCTCATTCGCGGCACGCGCGATGTGGCCGATCTGGAAAGCGGTGCGTCTCCACGCGCTGGCGCTATGCTGGCCGGGGCCGCGCGCGCCCGCGCGGCGCTTGATGGGCGGGACTTCGTCATCCCCGACGATGTCAAAGCCCTTGCCCCGGCCTTGCTGCGCCACCGCCTGATCCTGTCGCCTGCCGCCGAAATCGACGGTCGCCGCATCGAGGATGTCGTGACCGGCATCATCGAGACGATCGAGGCACCGCGCTGACCCGATGATCTATCCGACCCGCACCGCGATCTGGACGGCGGCGGCCGGCGCACCTGTGACTTTGCTGGTTGCGCTGATGGTGCCGGGCCGCTGGTATGCTGCATTGGCGTGGCCGATCGCGGTGCTGCTGGCGACGCTGGCCGACGCGCTGCAGGGCGCACGGTCGGCACAGGCGCAATTGACACTCGATTTGCCAAGAACCGCCAGCGTCGGCGCGACCGTGGACGGCAGGGCAAGCGTGACCATCCCCGGTGCCGCGCCTGTCCGCGCGCAACTGCTGTTAGGAAGCGGGCCGCTTTTGGAACAGGAGGAGGACGGCCTGTGGGTCGAGTTGGCCGACGGGCGGGGCGTGGCCGCCATCCCGTTGCGCGCGGCGCGACGCGGCACCGCGCGGATCGCCCGCGCCTGGCTTCGCTGGCGCGGGCCGCTGGGTCTGGTCTGGAAGCAGCACAGCCTGCCGCTCGATGCGACCATGCCGATCCTGCCCGACATCCGCCCGGTACACGAACGTGGGGCGCAGATATTTCAGCGGCATGCGCTTCAAGGTCTGATGGCGCAAATCGATCGTGGCGACGGCGCGGATTTCGACGTGCTGGTCGAATTCCATGCCGGCATGGACCGGCGGGCCATCGACTGGAAGCAGTCGGCTCGCCACAGCAAGCTGCATGCGAAGGAGTTTCGGTCCGAACGCAACAACCAGATCGTCTTCGCCATCGACGCTGGTCGACAGATGAGCGAGCCGGTCGCGGGGCTCAGTCGACTCGACCGGGTTGTCTCGGCCATGTTGCTGACTGGCTGGGTCGCGCTCAAGCTGGGGGATCGTGTCGCGCTCCACGCCTTCGATTCGCGCCCGCGCATCGCCAGCGGAATGGTGTCGGGCGCGGCGGCGTTCAGCGAGTTGCAACGGCTTGCCGCGCAGATCGATTATAGCGGCGAGGAAACCAACTATACCCATGCGCTGACCAATTTGGCGACCCGGCTGACGCGCCGGTCGATGATCATCCTGTTCACGGAATTTACCGATCTCACCTCTGCCGAGTTCCTCGTCCGCGCGGCTGGGCGGCTGGTGGAAAGGCATTTGCTGCTGGTCGTGGTGCTGCGCGACGAGGAACTGGAATCGATCCTCGACCGCCGCCCGCAAAGCGCCGACGATGTCACGCGCGCGGTCACCGCTGCTGCGCTGCTCAAGGATCGGTTGATCGTGCTGACTCGCCTGCGTCACCTCGGCGCCCATGTCATCGAAGCCGAACATGACCGCGTCGCCGACCGGCTGGTGCAGGGCTATGTCGATCTAAAGCGGAGGAACCTGCTGTGAGCGCCTTGGTCGAAGGCGCAGCCGCGCCGCTGGTCAATGCCAGCCGCTTCCGCGCTGCGCATGAGGCGGAGTGGGAGCGGCTCGATCAGCTTATCATCCGCATGGAAAAGCGATCCGTCCGGGCCTTGTCTGAGGATGATATTCTCGCTCTGCCGCTACTCTACCGCTCGGCGCTGTCGTCTCTGTCGGTCGCGCGCGAAACCTCGCTCGACCGCGCGCTGGTCACCTATCTCGAACAATTATGCACCCGCGCCTATTTTCAGTTATACGGCGTGCCCGATACGGCGCTGCGCCAACTTGGTCGCTTTCTGGCCGTAGATTGGCCACTCGGAGTCCAGGCTTTGTGGCGCGAAACCCTGGCCTGTTTGATCTTCACTATCGCGGGCGTCACCGCAGGCTGGTGGCTGGTCGCCAGCGATCCGAGCTGGTATTACAGCATCATTCCCGATGCGATGTCGGGCGGGCGCGACCCGTCGGCCAGCACCGAAGCGCTGCGTGCCACCATCTATGGGCCGCAGGAGGGGAGTGGCCTCGCCACCTTTGCCGCCTATCTCTTCACCCATAACAGCCAAGTCGCCATCTTCGCCTTCGCGCTCGGCTTCGCCTTTACCGTGCCGACCGTGCTGCTGCTCCTCTATAACGGCCTCACTCTAGGCGCGATGCTCTGCCTGTTCGCCCAGAAGGGACTGGGCCTCAATTTCCTCGGCTGGCTCACCATCCATGGTTCGACCGAGATGTTCGCCATCATCCTGGCCGGTGCGGCGGGGATGAAGATCGGGACCGCCATCGCTTTTCCCGGCCGCGAGGAGCGTGTCGAGGCCGCGGTGCGGGCAGGACGTCGCGCTGCAATTGTCATGGCCGGGGTCGTGCTTATGTTGCTGGTCGCGGGTATGCTTGAAGGGATAGGACGGCAAACGGTCCAGTCCGACCCGATGCGCTATGGCATCGGCCTGGCCATGCTGGCCGGGTGGCTGGCCTATTATTATCTGCCGCGTCGGCGAGAGGGTCGCGATGCGCTGGTGGCGTAACCGCAAGCCCCGCGCGCCGCGGTCGCTGCGGCGCAGCTTCGTCACGCCTGAGGGCGTGGACCTGCGCCTGGAACTGGCGAGCGCAGGGACACGCGCGTCCGCCTTCATCCTCGACATGCTGATCTTGCTTCTCAGCCTGATTTTGGCGACCACTGCGATCGCCCTGCTCGGCCTTACCGGGGGAAGCGGCGAAGTCGTCCAGATACTCTGGTTGATCGGTGCCTTCGTCCTGCGCAACGGCTGGTTCATCCTGTTCGAAATGGGCGGACGCGGCGCGACACCGGGCAAGCGGATGCTGGGGTTGCGAGTTGTCGCGCGCGATGGCGGGCGATTGACCGGCGGGGCGGTGATCGCCCGCAACGCGCTGCGCGAGATAGAGGTGTTCCTGCCGCTGTCCTTCCTTGGGATGCAGGCGGCGCAGGACGCAGCCGACGGTTTCCTCACGCTGTTCGCGCTGAGTTGGACAGGCATTTTCCTTTTCTTCCCTCTCTTCAACCGAGACCGGCTGCGTGTCGGCGACCTGTTGGCGGGCACCTGGGTCGTCCTCAATGTCCGCGCCGCATTGGGCACGGATCTTGTCGCGGCGCGCGCCGCGCAGCCATGCCGCGTCTTCAGCGACGCCGCGCTCGACCTGTATGGCATCTATGAATTGCAGACGTTGGAGACGGTTTTGCGCAGCGGGCGGGATGACGCGATCGCTACCGTAGCGGCGACCATCCGGCGCAAGGCGGGGCTGGCGGACGAAGGGGACGATGAAGGCTTCCTGTCGGATTATTATGCCGCACTCTGCGCTCGGCTGGAGCGCGGCATGCTTGTCGGTCGCCGCCGCGAGGATAAGCATGCGGCCTTTGGACGACATCGCATGACATAAGCTGTTTGCAGCTAGTGAATGTCACTCTGCAGAAATTACGACCCGTGCGCCTGATTGCTGCGGCACCCGATGGTCAGAATATGGGCCAGCATAAGGATAAGACCATCGTCCCAGGCCTGCCTCGCAATTTGCCGCCGAGCATGCCGACTGGATCGCGGGCACCGAACCGCAGCATCCAGTCGTATTGACTTGCAGCGTCAAAGTGGATCAGGCTTGAGGGTGTTTATTGATCGGTCCGCTCGCGCGCGGCAAGCTGGCGCGCAGCGGTGGCGGCTGCGTCGGCCGCAGTCACGATTCCGTCCTTGTCATTATCCTGCTCGGCAAAGGCGCGGGCACCCGATGCGTCATATTCGGTCTGGGTCATCTTTCCGTCCTTATCCTTGTCCAGTACAGCGAAGCGGACATGGGTTTGACGAATTTGGCGTTGCCGTTCCTCCGCCTTTTTTTCCTCGCTGCGCTCCGATCTGGCGAGTTGCTGCTCCAGCCGGGCACGATATTCCGCGACATATTCGGCTTCCGAAACCCAGCCGTCGCCATTGGTGTCGGTCGCCCTGAATCGGGTCAGCCGCCCCGCATCAAATTCGGCGCGGGTGACCTGTCCGTCCTTGTCGGCGTCATAGTCGCGGATGAAGGCGGACCCTTCATGCGGGGCAGCGGCGGCGCTTCCGGTCATGGCGAGCAGGGCAGCGACGAGGGGAATCTGGATTTTCATACTATCTCCGATGAAAAGGTAGGACGGGGCGATCAGGCCGCGTCGAAGGTCAGGGTATAGGTGTAGCTGCGATAGGGTGTTTCGGACCCGGCCGGGGCTGCGCCACGATGGCGTACAAGGATGAGATAGGTGCCCGCATCCTGCGGCGTCAGGGTGAAGCGACCATCGGCACCGCTTTTGATTTGCGCGACGACCTTGCGCCCGTCATAAAGACCAGCGCTGCGGAACAGGCTGATGTCCGCCTGGGGAAGTGGCTTCCCCTCGAACAATAAGGCGAAGCTGGCGGCTGACCCGGCGACGATAGCGTTGGGATGGGTGATCGCCTGGATTTCCAGCGCCCGGCCCAAGGGTTTGAGCGTCGTGTCAGTGGGTTGGCCGCGCGTCACATAGGCTTCGGCGAGGGTCATACTCTGCACATCCACCTGCTCGACATTGGCGGGCGGCGTGCCGCCTTCGCCGCGCATCGTCCAGCTATCGCCCTGCCGGAACATCTTGCCTTTGCGCCCGGCGCGCTGGCCGCTTGTCACCCGGTAGGTGCCGTCGGCGGGAATGGCCGCTTCAAAGACGGTGAGGTCGCGCAGATGCGTGACGGGGCCGGTCGGTACTTCCCGGCCATCGGGCGCGACCAGATGAAATGGCGCGTCGCGCATGGCGACTTCGGGCAGGAAAGCGTCCTCGGCAAAGGCCGCCTGCACAGTGACATGGTCGCCCTTGTCGCCCAGGTCGAACGTGGTTGGTAGCACATAGGGCATATGGGCTTGCGCCATGGTGGTGCTGAACAATGTCAACGCCAGCGCGGCAGAATGGAATCGCGATATCTTCATAAATCCCCCTTTCTGATGATCCATTATATCTAATGAGACTCACTTGCAATATCATTAATTGTTGCTAGGCGTTAACTCGATCGGGCGAGTGAACGCCCGCCTTACTGCCGAAGGGGGCCGCATATGATGTTGAAGACCAAAGTGAAGCTGGCATTGGGGACCGCGCTGATCATCGCGCCGACCCATGCATGGGCGCAGGACGTCACCGCCGATGCGCCGGAAACGACCCGCATGACTCTCGACCGGATGGTCATATCCGCAGGCACGGAAAAGGTCGCGATCGACACGCCGCAAGCAGTCAGCACGCTCGATCAGGAGGATATCGACCAGATGCAGGCAACGACGATCGGCGACCTGCTGGAGGCCATGCCGGGCGTCAATGTCCAGGGCGGCGTCGGCCAATTGGGTCAGGGCTTCAATATTCGCGGCCTCGGCACGGCGATCGGCGACAGCGACAATCGCATCCTGCTGACCGTCGATGGCGTGACCAAATTCTACGAACAATATCGCATGGGCGCGCTGTTCAGCGAGCCGGAACTCTACAAGCGGGTGGAAGTGCTGCGCGGCCCCGCCTCTTCGACGCTCTATGGCGCGGGCGCGCTGGCGGGCGTCATCAATTTCACGACCAAGGATGCGTCGGATTTCCTTGCCGAAGGCGATCCTCTGGCGGTGCGGCTGAAGGCCGCAACCGAAACCAATGCGCAGGCTCATACCCTGTCGGGAATTGTCGCGGTGCAGCCGGTCGAAGGGGTCGAACTGTTGGGCAGCTATAATTACCGGCGCAGCGACGATTATAAGAGCGGCAATGGCGAAACGGTAGCGGCCTCCGCCACCCTGTCCGACAGTTGGCTGGTGAAGGGCCGCGTGGCGATCGGCGGCAACAAGAAACATGCGATCTGGGCCAGCTATCAGGACTGGATCAGCGATGCGCCGCAAGTCTATGATCAGATATCCGCATCAACGGGCGGGGCGCTGATGCGGCGGCGCGTCCACGACAAGACAGCCGTGCTGGGCTATGTCAACGACTTCGACGGCAGCAAGATCTTCAATGTCGAAGCCCAGGTCGCCTATTCGCTGTCAAAGGTGCATCAGACCGAGACCAGCTTCCTTGGTCCGCTCGCCTATTCCGATTTTTCCTATGAAAGCTGGCAGGCCAAGATCCAGAATAGCAGCGAGTTCGCCATGGGCGGCGACTGGACGACCTTCCTGATCCTGGGCGGCCAGTGGAGTACACAGGAACGGCGTAACCCGCGCGTGGCGTTCGACGGCACGGTCACGCCGGGCGCGGGCACCCATCCCGAAGGCAGTATGGACCGCTATGGCCTGTTCGGGCAGTTGGAGATCGTCTGGTCCGACAAGCTGACCATCATGCCAGGTGTCCGGGTGGACTGGAACGACCTGAAACCCGGTGCAACGGTCATTGGTGGCACGACGCTGACCGAGCGCGTCAAGGATAGCGGCATTTCGCCCAAGCTGGCGGCGCTCTATAACATCACCCCCTGGATCGGCCTGTTTGGATCGGTAGCGCGCACCGTGCGCATGCCCAACATCGATGAAGTGTTTACGCGGACGGCAACCCCAGCACCCCTGGGGCGTCCCGCCAACCCTGATTTGCGCCCGGAGAAATCGGACAATATCGAGGCGGGCTTCACCCTGTCCTTCGACGGCATAATGAGCGCGAAGGACCGTTTCCGGGCAAAGACCACGCTGTTCCGCAATGACGTCAAGGATTTGATTATCCAGGGGGCGGCAACATCGGGAACCCCCTATTTCCAGAATATCGGCCGGTCGCGCTTCAAGGGTATCGAGGTGGAAGCGGAATATGGTCTGGGTGGTTTCTTCGCCCGCGCCAATGCGTCCTTTGTCGATGGCAAGGACCAATTGACGGATAATTATCTCAACACGATTCCGGCCAACGACTATCGGTTGACGTTGGGCTATGTCGATGCCGCTACCGGCCTGTCGGTTGGCTGGACCGGCGAGTTTGCCGAACGGCAGGACAAGGTGACGACGGGTGCCTTTTCATCGGCCGGGTCGGGCCTGCCGACGCCTGGCTATAGCGTCCATAATCTCTTCTTCGCTTTCCGGCCGCAGGGCGGCGCGGCGAAGGGCTTCGAGTTCCGCATCGCGGTGGATAATGTCTTCGACAAACAATATCGCCGCCATCTCTCCGCGCTTGCAGCGGAGGGGCAGAGCTTCAAGTTCACCGTGGCCAACATGTTCTGACACCATGGCGCAGGCGGCATATTCCTTTCGCATCGGTGGACCGGCGGCGGCTTCGCTGCTGATCAACGGGCTGCTGATTGCGGTACTGCTTAACCTTGGCATGGGTCATGTCGAGCCGCGCAGGGAATCGCCGGCGCTGACGGTCCTGTCTCTTGCGCTGCCCAAGGGAACCGAGCAGGGCGCGACGGAGGCGGATATGGCGGCACCGTCCGCGCCCGCCCCTGTGCCAATGCCGCCTGCCGATCCGCTGCCCGTGCCGTCGTCATTGCCAGACATTCCTGTCGCGCAGCCGACCGTGGCCGTGCCATCGCGCCTGTCCCTCCCCATGCCGGTACAGCGACAGGCGATATCCACTGCCGGGGGTGCCCCGGCCGCGATCCCGCCTGCTGATGCAGCAATGGCCCAAGCCGCCTCTCCACCCGCTCTCTCTTCGGGACGGCGCGGCGCTGCTGATGGCCTTGATGTCAAAGCGCCTCCCGGCACCAGTCGCAGCTATGCTGCGAGGGTGCGCTCCTGGCTCTATGCCCATAAAATATATCCGCGCCGTGCCCGGATGCGACGGGAGGAGGGGCAGGTGCAGGTCCGCTTCGTGCTTGATCGCGCCGGCATGTTGCTGGAAGGGGCCGTGGTCCAGGGATCGGGCAATATCATACTGGACGAGGAGGCCGAAGCCATGTTGCGTCGTGCCTCACCCTACCCCCGTGTGCCCGCCGAACTGCCCGGCGAGCGCATTGAGTTTACAGCGCCCATCATCTTCACCCTGCCGACATGATATCGACCCACATTCATCGCTGCCTGCATGCTGCCGCCCATGGCGGTACATCTCAGGCATCTATGTAACGCCCTTCAAACAGATCGCAGGAACTGTGTCTTGCGCGTGCGATTTTGCAAATTGCTCTGATAGACCGTAAAAAGGTCAAGCATGGGCATAGGCCTGCCGAACAGATATCCCTGCAGCTCGTCGCATCCCGATGCGCGCAGTATCTCCGCCTGGTCTTCATATTCGACCCCTTCCGCGACCACACGCATATCAAGCCCGCGCGCCAGGTTGATCGCGCCCATGACCAGCAGGGCTGCCTTGCTGCTAGGCAACAGGCCGATTAGCAAGGATTTATCGATCTTCACATGGCTGAACCCATAAGTTCGCAGATAATGTATGCTCGTAAAGCCTGTGCCAAAATCATCCAGCGCAATGGAAATGCCCAGGGCCTTGAATGCTTTGATGGCGCGTGTGGCATGTTCAGGATGCGACAGAAGATAGCCTTCGGTTATCTCCAACTGTAAGCGGGAAGGCGGAAATTGGGTTTGTTCCAGGACATGCACCACCTCCCGCTCAAAGCCTGGATCGCGAAATTGCGCTGGCGACACGTTAACACTCAGCTTGACGTTGCCCAGCGGTCCGATGTCCCGGCAGGCGCGATCCAGTACGAACAGTCCGAGCGGATGAATTTGCCCGGTTATCTCTGCAATCTCGATGAATTGGTGCGGATCAATCGGTCCGGCGGCGCGCCGTGGCCAACGGACAAGTGCCTCGACAGCTACGATCGCGCCGCTATGGGCATCGACGACCGGCTGATAGAAGACATCAAACTCCTTATTTGCCAATCCTTCGCCGATCTGCGCTTCAATTTCCAGCCGCCGCCGTCGCCCCTGGTCGAACTTCGTGTCGTAAACCGCGATTTCGCCCTTGCCGGACATTTTGACATGGTACATCGCTGTATCGGCACGCCTTAGCAATTCGTGCGAACTGACCATGCCATCGGCATTGCCGGCAATGCCGATGCTGGCTCCCACCTGCAATATGTGACGATCAACCAATATGGGGAGTGAAACCTCCTCGCTGATCCGACGCGCCACATCAATCGCGACGGCAAGGGCACCGGGCGTTTCGATCAGTATCGCGAATTCATCGCCGCCTACGCGCGCCAACATGGTTTGCGGCGGACACAGATCGCGAAGGCGAGCGCTCAAACTACGGATCAGGCAGTCCCCCGCCTCATGTCCATGCGTATCATTAATGTCCTTGAAACCATCAAGGTCGATGAAGATGACGGCCAGTCCGTCGGCTGCGTCGCTGCGCCGATCTTCGACCTTGTCGAGCTGTGCGAGCAATTGGCGTCGATTGGGCAGGTCGCTCAGGGCATCGGTGAATGCGATCCGGCGATTTTCCTCGCTCAACTTTTCGGTTTCCGCTTGTCGGGCGCGTAGATCGCGCTCCGAATGAACGAGCTTAGAAAAATCGCGATTATATCGATGGGTGACGACCATCATTCCGATACCGACAAAGCTTAAAACGATCGCTTCCACCAACATCCGGCCCTGATCGACCCAACTGAAGTAGATTGCGAAAGAAAGGGTGCTTACCGCGGCGACGCGCATCGCTGCTGCTCGCAATGCCATCAAACAAAATACACTGCTAACCTGCGTCAGCGCCAGAAAAAATGTCAGATGCCCACGCGCATAGGCATTGCCGCTGTCATAGATCCAAATGCACCATAATTCGAACGCGAGGGTCATCACCACGGCCAAGGTGCATGTGCGTTTGATATATCCTACGATCTGTTCGTCCGAAAAATGGTGGCCGCCCGCCTGACGCATCCACCACACCGCCCGGATCAGCGCGACCGCACATATAAAGAGCGGCGTAATGAATGTCTTCAACAGCATGTCGGGCCGGAAGAAATCGACCATGATGGCTATCGCATTGAATACCAATATTATATAGAGCAGCGGCATCTGCTTGGAGAATGACTGAAATTGGGCGCGCGCCAATTCCTGGTCATCGGTATCTAGCTTAAAAAGGCCTGCAATCGCTGGCACTATCATCATCCCCTGAAACCTGCGCTAGAACCGCTTATATTTATTATCCATTATCGTGCAGTGCGGTTAATAATAGATGAAATTCCAGATCGATAGATAGATCTAACTAGTATGACGACAGCATAATTTGAGCAGCATGCAGTTGATGATTTTCAATGCGCCATGGTCGGTGCGGACCGATCCCGTCGACCAATGACCGACATCCTCGCTGGCGGAGGGCGGATAAACGCTTCCGATAATGGGTATTTCCAAACGCTGTTGGCTGGCAGTCGCCAAACTGCCAGCCGAGACGTATCCGGCAATCCCCATGCGCCTTGTTCAGATTCCGACCCTCAGCCTATGCGCCGATGGTGTTGGGCAATAGCAGGTGCGATTGATGGTCGCCGCCTGTGTGGATGACGATCTGTCCCTGACGCAACTGGGGGGATTGTGCGTCGCCATAAGGGATGTGCATTGCGTCGCGCGTTTCAATGTTGATGCGCAGTTTTTCGCCCTGCTTGAGTTCCAGTGCGGTAGGCGTCAGGCCTATTCGTAGCATCACGAGTTCGTTCTGCCCCAGCAGCGCGGTGCTGTCATTTTTGAGATAGGGCCTCCCGATGCGGGAACGGTCGGGATCGACAGCGCGGTGCGATGCGCGGATACGGCCCCAGGGGCCTTCGTAGAATAGAATATATTTGAATGGAGTATCGCGCGTGGCAAAGACCTGATCGCGGTTGGCCCGGATGATTGGACTGTCTTCCGGTAGGGTGAGTGCCTGAAATACCGTGCCATCGAGGTTGATCTTCTGCATCCGGATGAACAGGTCGAAGTTGTCAGTCTCAAGGCCTTCGGCATAAAGGACCAGTTCGGGATAGCCGATGATTTCCATGGTTTCAGGCGCGGTAAATTCGAATGCCACGCCTTCACCTTCGGTCGCGGAGAAGGTGATCGAAGCCGGTGAAGCGGACGCATCGGTCGATCCGGTCATGTCCGCAGCGTCCAGATATGCAGCGACATATCTTTCCCGTGCCAGCGGGAAATCGGCTTCGGCACGGTTTTCGACAACGGCATTGTCCGGGCCGGTCGAGAAAACCGAAATCCGTACCTTCGGTGTCTGCTCCCAGCCGTTTTCGCGGTCCTTCAGATAGAAGTCGAAGAACCGTGCAAGATCTTCCTGGTTGGCCGGATCATAGAAATCGGGCCATTCCTGGATTGGATGTACACGCAGCCATTTGTCGGACTTCAGCGCACGGAAAGCATCAAAAGTACCATGGACATGCAGCGGGCTTGAATAGCTGGCAACGACATAGGCAGGCACTTGGATCTGGTCGATCCGCGCTGCATGGTCCTGCCAGTAAGCGTTGAACTGGGGATATTTACGCAGCATCGCCACAATATCCTCAATTCTGCCTTTTCCCGCATTGAGGGTAATGAGATAGTCCATAAAGCCGATATCTGGAACACCGCCCGTGCAGACCACATTGTTGTAGAGGTCGCTCAATCCTTCCCATGGCGCGATCGCTGCAAGGTGCTTCGGCCGCTCCGCTGCGATGAACCATTGCGATGCCGCCAACCATGAATTACCCGCCATGCCGACCTTGCCGCTGCACCAGTCCTGCGTTCCGATCCAGTCAACTACATCGGCACCGTCACACCCTTCCTGTTGCGACCAGCACCACGCATCACCTTCGGAGGTGTAGGTGCCCCGCGCATCGGGATTGACCACAGCATAACCCCTCGCACACCAGACCGCAGGATCCGGTGCTTCCCATTTGTTCAGTTCGCTGACCAGTGAATTGGGAACGCCCATGCGGAAGGGGAAGTCATCAAGATGAAAGCCTCCCAGATTTTTGCCATAGGGGCTCCAGGCCAGAATGGCCGGCACTGGCCCGGAATTAATCGGTCGGAAGACATCGGTGTAGATCGTCGTACCATCGCGCAGTTTGACCGGAACATCGCGTTGAAACAGAATGTCGCATGTGAGCGCTCTGGCACCTTCCCGCATTATCGTTCCGGCTGGAAGGATTGTCTCTGCGGGCGCAAAACCCTGATAGCGAACCCGCAGATCCGAAAGCGGGGTCGATTTACGGAACAGGATTTCGCCGTCAAAGGCTGGCTGGCTAAGGGGCTCTGGCATAGGACTTCCTTGTCGTTCGGCAATATTTATGGTGGCGGACTTCAGACCACGCCCGCAGCGGCAAGTTCGGCGATTGCCTCTGCGGGAAAGCCTGCTTCTGCAAGGATCTGGGATGTATGTTCGCCCAAGGCGGGCGGCGCGCGGCGAAATTGCGCTGGCGTACGGCTCAATGTAATCGGTTGGCCAAGCACCTTCACTTCGCCCAGTTCGGGATGTTCGATCGGCTGTACGATTCCGCTTTCCTTGACCTGAGGGTCTTCAAACATCTCATCCAGCTTATAGATCGGCCCCGCCGGAACCCCCGCGCGGTTGAGAATATCGACCCATTCGGCCGAAGTCCGACGGATGGTGGCGGCGTTGATCGCAATATTCATCGCGTCGCGATTGCGTTCACGCAACCGCGCATCCGCAAAACGGGGATCGCTTGCCAGTTCAGGTGCATCCAGCGCATCGCAAAGCCGCAGGTAGCTGTCGTTGCCCACCGTCGATAGGGTAAAGAATCCGTCCAACGACTGGTAAACGCCGGTCGGGACAATTTGGGGATGATCGTTGCCGCGCTGCTGCGGAATGCGACCGTCCATCAGCCAGCTCATCGCCTGATAATCGAGCATCATGATCTGCGATGACAGCAGGTTGGTTTGCACCCACTGCCCTTTGCCCGATCGCTCGCGTTCGACCAGTGCAATGAACGTGCCCATCGCTGCGAAGATTCCCGCACAAAGGTCCGCCGGCGAAATGCCAACGCGCAAAGGGCCACGGTCCTCATAGCCGGTCAACCACATCAGCCCGCCCATCCCTTGGGCAATAAGGTCGAAACCTGGACGGGTGCGATAAGGTCCTGATTCGCCGAAGGCCGAGATCGACGTGTAAATCAGGCGCGGGTTTACCGCTGCAAGGCTCTCATAATCGATACCGAGCCGAAACTTGACGTCGGGCCTGAAATTTTCGACCAGAATGTCGGCCGTTTTTACCAGTTCCTTCAGTACCGCGACGCCTTCAGGACGTTTCAGATCAAGTGTCATGCCGCGCTTGTTGCGTTGCGCGTTCACATAATCCGAAGAATGGCGATTGTCGCCCATCGGATCGCCACCGCCATCGGTGCGTTCGATCTTGATAACGTCTGCGCCGAAATCGCCAAAGAATTTGACGCAGGTCGGCCCGGCGCGGACACGGGAAAGATCGAGCACACGGAGATGGGAAAGGGGCAGGGGGGATTGGGACAGGTCACTCATTACATCACTTTCCGGTAAAGATTGGCTGTCGCTTTTCACCAAATGCCCGCACGCCTTCGGCATAGTCATCGCTCGCAAAACAGGCGGTCGCCAGTTCCGCGCTGTGAACAAGATCATCCACCGCCCCCCCCGGCCGGAGACTGCGGATCGCATATTTCACTGCGGATATGGTAAGAGGGGCATTGCCCGCGATGCGCGCAGTATAGTCGGAGACCTGGGCTGCAAAATCGTCGCAAGGAAGGACGCGATTGACCAGTCCCATGGCCAGCGCCTGCCCGGCATCGTAGCGCGCTGCGCTAGCGATCATATCCATTGCGTTTGCCGCACCCACCGCATCCATCAGGCGGCGCACATGGGCAACACCATAGCCCAGGCCCAGCCGGGCAGCCGGTATGGCAAATTGCGCCGATGCAGAAGCGAGGCGAATATCACAACATAGGGCCAAGGCCATGCCACCGCCAATGCAATATCCTGATATCATCGCCACCGTCGGTTGCGGCAAATTGGCAAGTCGCAGCATCGCCTCGTCGGCTGCCTCGTCATAGGCGGCCACGGCAGCGGATTCGCGGCGATTGGCACCGAACTCGGAAATGTCCGCGCCAGCAACAAACGCCTCTTCGCCTTCGCCGCGTACAATCACGCAGCGTATGTCATCGTCAATACTGGCAACCGCGGCACCTAATTCCCGCCACATTGAAAGCGAAACAGCGTTGCGCTTGGCCGGATTATGTATCCGTATCCACGCGACCTGACCGGAACGTTCAAGCAATATCCTTCCCTGCAACTCGTTGGCCTCTCTCTTTTTCATGTTCCGTGACGCAGTGGACAGACTGATGCGTTCACGCCTTCACCCACGACCGGGGGCAGGGCTATATTGCCCCCGGCTATACATGGTGACCAACCGCTGTTCAGCGGGCGAGCAGTTCCCGCGCACGCCAATTGTCGGGCGATACGATTTCGAGCAAATCTTCAGGCGACGAACTTGGGATTACCGACGTGGGTATCTCGCGCAGTTCGTTGTTGATCGAATAGTCGCCGTCGAGCCATTTCTGCAATTCTGCATCGGCCTTCTCGGCCGCCTCTTCGGCGATCTCCAGCCCGTTCACGGGATCAGCGGTCAGTTCAACAAGCAGCCCGTTGGGATCGCGCGTGTAGATTGAATAGCAATATCCATGGTCCATCACCGCATGCTTGTACCCTGCCTCACGCAGGCGATCGCGTAATATGATAAGGTCTTCCACCGAGCCGACGTGAAGCGAGATATGATGATCATAGGCGTCCTGTGGCACCAGCGGCGGCTTCTCCCGCTCACCCGGCTTGAACAGGAAGAAGGCCATCGCACTTCCATCGCCGAGTTCAAAGAAACAGTGTAGATAGGGAGAATTCTTGCCCTTGATCGGATCAAAGCCTTCCTTCCAGGTGCCGACCAACGGCATTTCCAAGATTCCTTCATAGAAGGCGCGGGTTGCTTCCATATCCATCGTTCGCAGTGCGTGATGATGCAGGCGGCGAACCTTGTTTTTGGCATGGCGTGCCTGACGCACGTCCTGCGGATTGGCGAGGGTTTCTATCGACATCTCGTGGGACCTTTCTTTAAGCGGTTTGAATATTGGAGGATCAGGCGTTGGCCGTGGCTGCATCGCGCAGCGCCTTGCCGAGGATAGTGGTGCTGCCTCCACGCATGGCGACACAATCATCGGGAAACTCCTGCGTGAATTGAGCACCTTGCGCTTTGAGTTCCTGGATGAACCTGTCGACGTGGCGCATGGCCGCGGGATAGACATCGTGCAGCACGACGACCGACCATGGGCGTTGCGACATATCGGCCAGGGTAGGTTCGAGCCAGGATTCTTCCCTTTCCCATTCGCGGGTCAGGCAGTTCCACAACAGACAGTCGTACCGTTCAGCAGATAAATACGACCAGGTTTCATTGCTGAACAGATGTGGTCCAATCATCCCCTTCTTGCCTACCGGCCGGAATAAGCGCGGTTGGCTGGCGAAGGGAGCGAGGATCGCAGCCGTATCTGTGATCTCCCGCAATGCCGCTTGCTGGTCGGCCATGAGCCCCAAGGCTTCATTATGAGAGTAGGTATGATTGCCGATCAGGTGTCCGCAGCCAGCGGTTTCCTGTGCCAGCGCCACATTATTGTTATCGGCCAGTTGCGAACCGAGTAGGAAAAAGGTCGCCTTGACCGCGTGCTTTTCTAGCGTGTCGAGGACGATCGGCGTACCGACGGGATGGGGTCCATTGTCGAAGGTCAGCGTTACTTTCACGATCGTTCCATTCACCTGCGGCCGTTCGCGAGGCTCAGGCCTCTACGGTCACCATCTTTGGTTTGGATATAACAGCTTCGCGACGGAAGCGCAGAAGCTGACGCCCAATCTGGGGAATTTCCCCTTCGATCACGTCGCCATCCTTCAGATAGCGGTTATGTAGTTTGGCGTTGCCCGATGGAGAACCTGTCGAGATGAGGTCTCCGGGATAGAGAATGGTCCGCGATGACGCGAACTCTATCAGCTTGGCGACGGAATCGATCATATCCTCTGCCCCTTCGTCCTGCATGATCTGGCCATTTAGCCGAAGGGTGAGGTGAAGCTTCTGCGGATCTGGCACGAAGCGGCTGGGCAGGATGAACGGGCCGATCGGATTGAAGCCAGGGCCGCTCTTTCCGCCGAAGAAGTCATGAAGCCCAGGCTGCACATCGTCACGCGGCATCAGGTCGCGGGCGCTTATATCATTTCCGATGGTGTAACCCGCCACATAGTCCAGCGCCTCCGAGCGGTCCACGCGCCATGCCTTGCGCCCGATTACCGCAACCAGTTCGATTTCCCAGTCAAGCATCTCGACGCCGTGGGGAATTTCGATGTCCGCCTCGGCGGTCGTAATCGCTCCCACGGGCTTTGAAAACATGAAGGAGAGACCATCCTTGGCCCGCTTGTCGAGACGATCGGCCCAGCCAGCGCGCTCTTCTTCGTCTTGGAAAAAATCCAGGACATGCTTGCGATAGTTCATCCCTGCACAGATCAGGTTGCGCGGATGAAGCGGCACACAGACATCCAATTGCGCCAACGGGACCAAGGGCAAGGCTTCCGAAGAAGCCGCGATGGCTTCGACAATTGCGTCGAGCGCCGCTTTGTTGCGGTCCCAATGTGCGATCAACGTATCGAGCGTCTCCGCTCCCCCAAGCCCCGGCAATTGCGGCGTGACATGATCAGCCATGTGCAGCGACAATACCCTATCATCGGGAAAGAGGATGCCGCCAAAAGGGGCGCAACCGGCCACCGAGAATGCGCCTAGCCGATAGATCGGACGATTCATCGATTTTCCTTATTTATTATCAAATTTCCTCGCGAATTGCCTAATGAATACCAGACATATCGGCATATTAAAAGATCGATTTTATATTTTCATGTGATTGACAAATTGGTCCCGGCCCGTAGTTGGGTTACAAATGTCGCACGCGCCGGGAATGGCACTGGAGCCGTCCGGAGCGGCTTCGACTGGAGAGAGCCGTGCCCTATATCAACAGCAACGGGGTGAACCTGTATTTCGAGGAAACCGGGGCAGGCGACGCCGTGCTCTTCATCCACGAATTCGCTGCAGATTATCGCACCTGGGAACAGCAGGTGCGGAGGTTTTCCCGCGATTACCGCTGTATTACCTTCAATGCTCGCGGCTATCCGCCTTCGGACGTGCCCGCCGACGACTCTGACTATACTTATCAGATGCAGCGCGATGACATTCTTGCCATCCTGGATCATCTGGGCATCGGGAGCGCCCATCTTGTCGGCCTGAGCATGGGGGCCTATGCAGGGTTGCAGTTCGCCTTATCCTTTCCCGACCGGGTTCGCTCCCTTGTCTTTTGCAGCGGCGGATCTGGCGCTGCCCCCGGAGGCCGCGACACTTTTGTGCAAGACACGATCGCTGGAGCCAATCGGATGGAGGCGGAAGGGATGGTCGCTGGTGCCGAAGGGCTGGCGCTCGGTGCCACCAGAATTCAACTGCTCAATAAGGACCCGCGCGGATGGGCGGAGTTTCGTCAATATCTGGCAGAGCATTCGGCCTATGGCTCGGCGCAAACCTTGAGAAACGGCCAGGCTCTACGCCCTAGCCTCCACGATTTCGAGGAAGAATTGGCCGCGCTCGACGTCCCTGTGCTTCTGGCTGTCGGAGACGAGGATGATCCCGTGATCGAGACAAATATCTTTCTCAAGCGGACCCTGCCGCGTGCCGGCCTGTGGATCGAGCCGCGCACGGGACATGGCCTAAACCTTGAGGAGCCGGGAGAATTTAACCGCAGGGTGGCGGCGTTCTTCAGTGCGGTCGAGCGCGATCGTTGGCTGCCCCGTGATCCGCGAGCTGCACCAGGGCGTTCCGTGTTCATGGGAGACCAAGATGGGAATTGACCGAGGTTTGCTCTGCTTCGTCTCGTCCCAACCGCATGTCTTTGCAGGAGCTAAATAATGACCGCATATCTTATCATGGAAATTGACGCTGTTGACGATGTCGAGCAATTTGCTCTCTATCGTGAAGCGGCGGAACCCCTTGTGGCGCAATGGGGCGGACGCTTTCTTGCACGGGTGGCTCCGGCCCTTGCGCTCGAAGGCGAATGGAAGCGCGTGGCGGTAACCGAATTTCCAAATTGGGAAGCCGCAAAAGGCATGTATGAAAGTGCCGAATATCAATCCATAGCGAAAATCCGTCAGAGTGTGTCAACTTCACGGTTGCTGCTCATCGGGTCGCCGGACGAAAAACCGGCTACCGTCGCGTAAGGCATGGGCGCCGGAATATCGATTTTTGTAAGGGGCGCGATGGCCTTATAGTTGCCATTGCGCCTCAACACATCAGGAATAGGCAATGCCGCCATCGGCAAAGATTGTCTGACCCGTAACGAACTCGGCATCGTCACTGGTCAGAAATAACATAAGCCCGACAATATCCGCAGGCTCTGCCACTCGCTTTATCGCCTGCATGTTTGCGGCCATGTCCAGCATATGTGCTGCACCATATTCCATGACGCCTTTGGTGCGCGTCAGGGAGGGGCTAACGGCATTCACCGTAATCCCGAAGCGCCCCAGATCCGCAGCCATGCCGCGCGTCAGCCCGATACTGCCCATCTTGCTGGCCTTATAGGCGGTCAGATCGTCTCCGGGAACCTGCACGGAGTTGGATGTGAGATTTACAATACGGCCCCAATTTCCCGTCTTCATCGACGGAACCATGGCCTTGGACATGAGGAATTGGGAGTTGAGGTTGATAGACAGGACTCGTTGCCACTCCTCGAAGGTAAGATCATCAAATGAGCGGGCAGGAAATATGCCGGCATTGTTGATCAGGATGTCGCAATTACCCAACTTTGCCAGGATCGTTTTGCATACATCTCCGACTTCGTTCGGTGCCGACACGTCGCCATTCAGCCCAAGCCATTGCCCTCCTGCGGCTTCGACGAGGCGAGCTGTTTCGTCAGATTGGGCTATGTCAATACCAACGACCTTGGCACCACGTCTGGCCAGTCCGACGGCAACAGCCTGTCCGATCCCTGCCGCTGCCCCGGTGACAACAGCGACGCGGTCCTTGTGCGTCATGAGCTGATTATTGTTCCCAGTCATCAGCGCGTGATTTCAAGCAGAGATTTTTCTGATGCCATCAATTCCTCAAGCATTCGCCGCCCTTTGACGAGCGTCGCATCGGAGCGAAACAGCAATTCGCGCGGCGTGGACGTGGCTTGAAGATGCCTTTCCACTTCCTCCGCAGCAAACATGTCTTCGTCCAGCGTGGCGGAGACAGCGGCGCGAAACATCGTGCTGGCATTTTTATCCTCGACGCCAAAGTCGCGTGACGTCGCTACGAAATAGTGGCATGCGTGCTTGCGCGCAGGGGTGACGGCATGGAATACGTTCAACTGGCCGACATGTGCCCCGTTGCCTTGCGACGCGGGCTGCGTGAACAGGTCATAACCGACATGCAGGGCGGGCATCTGCCATTTCATTCCGAACCGGCGATCCACCATCTGATCGCCTAAGAACAACTGGAAAGCGGGCGGCACGGATGTATCGGGCAAGTAGCGATCGCTTTTTATCCAGCCATCGCCTGAGGTAACCTCTTCCTTCACACGGCCCACGCCTGCCTCGCCGATCGTGGATGCGTGCAACACTTCGACGTGAGTGAGGTCGAGGAGATTGTCGTTGATAAGTTGGTAGCGTGCGTTGATTTCGGCATGGCGGGCCGGTTCCGCGAGGTACGCAGGGTCGGTCAACTTGATGTCGAAATGGTCTGGAATCAGACTTTCGTCTGCCAGTGCCGGATCGCCCGGCCAGATCCAGACCCATTCCCACCGTTCGGCAACCGCATAGGACTTGATCCGGCAGCTCGACGGAATGTGATCGAGAAACGGTGCCGCGACGCATGAACCGTCGGGTGCGAATTCGAGACCATGATATCCGCAACGAATATTGTTGCCGTTCAGCTTGCTCTTCCCAAGCGGAAAGAGATGATGCGGGCACCGTCCATCGACTGCAACACATTGACCATCTTCGGTGCGGTACATGGCTACGGGTTCGTCGAGTATCCAGCGTTCGAACGGCGTGGTCGTGAGCTCGTTTGACCAGGCGGCAATGTACCAGCGGTTCAAAGGGGCGAAATGATCATCCTTGAATGGAAACATTTAGCTAATCCCGAAGGAGAAGGAGCAATATCCGTGAAAGCCGAACATCACTCGGCCGCTGCGGCTGTAAGATCGCCAGCATGTTCGGCAGCGACGATCTTGTCCAGTTTGCGCCGCGCCCGCACAGCGCCGTTATCAATGGCGAGCAAGGCAGGCCGAAGGGACCAAAACTCGGCCGTACCCATGCGTTCCTGCTGCGCCTCGATCATCGGCTTGTCTTCGTTGTAGAATGCCTGATAAGTGAGTTTCTTGACCGCTTCAGTGACGTCCGTGTTCTCAAGATCCGTAATTCGCGTAACAGCGAAGAAATAGTGGCTGGTGGTATCTGTTTCGGGCGTCATGGAATGAAAGGCGCGGGTCATTTCCAGAAATTCATCGCTACCCGGCATTTTTGCGCCGCCGTCGAGAATGAGCAGCCCTGCTGGTCGCCAAGAACAATGAAGATACTGATCAACAAGCGAATATTCCGACATCGCGGCGCGGGTCAGGCCATTTGGCTCGACATTTTTAGCCGTCCAGGTCACTTCCACGCCCTCGTCAAGCTCCCTGGCCTCCATCTTGAAGCCAGGCTGGATGCCTCCCAAGGATTCCAGATGCAGTGAATTAGCGTGGCTGAGGTCGAGGATATTGTCGCTCAACAACTGAAAATTGGCCTTCGTGGGCATATACCCACGAAATTTGGCGGTTTCCGGCGTATTATCCAGAAAGGACAGGTCCCGAATTTTTGCTGGATCGGCAAGTTCGGCATTGCCCGGCCAGACCCAAATGGCTTCATGGCGCTCTGCGACGGGGAAGGCTCTGGTTCCTACCTTTGGCGTTGGCCCGTGCAAATTGTTTATGCACTTTCCCGATCCGTTGAAGGCAAGGCCGTGATAGCCACAGCTTATGATGCCGTCTTCGACCTTTCCGCGCGACAAAGGCGCGAAGCGGTGGGGGCAGACATCATGCAATGCGGCAACATTACCGTTTTCATCGCGGAAAAGGACAAGGGGCACACCAGCGATGGTTCGCGCAAGCGGTTTGTCGTTGACGATCTCCTCAGCCCAAGCTGCCTGATACCAAATATTCATCGGGAAATTCATCTTTGCTCTCCGTCTCATTTCCGCGCCGGCCTGAATTGATCTGGGCGGAGCGCTTCCAATACACTGGATAATGGAGCGGCAGTTGACGAGGTCACCCGCCACTCCATTGATAATCTGCTCCCTTAAAACTTCGTCCCGACGGTCACTCCATATGTGCGTGGAGGCGCATAACTGGCAAAACTACCGTAAATTGCCGCAGTCTGAAGCACGAGGACCTCCTCATTCGCCAGGTTCTTGCCCCAGATCTTGACCGAAACCTGGCCGTCGTTCATTGACCATCCAAGCGATGCATTGACGGTATGGTAGGCCCGCTGGCGGCGACGATTGTCAGCGTCTGTATAAAAGCCATCATTGTAGCTCCAGTCACCATGCAGCACGATCTCCTGATCATTGGCCAACTCGAACCTATAGTTTGCGCCAAGGCTGGAACTGAAGTCACTGGTGAAGGGCAGGCGATTCCCGGCCGCTTCCCCAAATGTGATCACGTTGCCGCCGGTGGCGATCGGCGTTGCGACAAGCGCGCCAGGGAAGCTGCCAAAGCGATCGTGTAGGTAGGTTGCGCCGAATGTCACACGCAAGGCGTTGGTGATGGCTGCCTCGCCATCCAGTTCCAACCCCCAAACCTTGGCTGACGGTCCGTTTATGACTGCCAGAGCACCGCCGGCGGTTGGGAAGGGGACCTGGATGTTGGAATATTTATAATAGAATAAGGAGGGATTGAGACGAACTTTCCGGTTGAAGAATGTCGCCTTCATGCCAATTTCGAAGGCATCAATCGTTTCAGGCAGAAACGCTGGTTCCAGCGGCGTGCCGGGGTTGAAGCCGCCAGACTTGAACCCCCGATTGTAGGAAGCATAGGCCATGACGTCAGGATTGAAACTGTGGTCGATGCTGGCACGCCACGTCAGCTTGCTGAAATTCTTCTGCTGATCCTTGTCGCCGGGCGGTAATAACGAACCAAGGGGGATGGCACCGGCAAATCCGAACTGATCGGAGTCGACCAGTTTACGCTCGTCATGCGTATAGCGAAGGCCGCCAGTCAGATTGGTGTTTTCACCAAGCGGGACCGTAACTTGGGCATAGGCTGCCAGCGATTGGGTTTTCTGGTTACCCGTGGTGTCAATCTGCGTGATCGGGAAGAAGGGCGAATCAGGACCCTGCAGTGCGCTTTCGATGATCAGGCTCGACGGGGCGAATTCCGACTCTGCCGTAAAATAATAGCCGCCTAGAACCCATTTTATCGTGTTTGCGGGATCGGATTGCAGTTGCAGTTCCTGGCTGAACTGGCTGTCTCTTTGCAACTGGGCGAGACTGAGGGCGGGCGTCGATGTCATATCGAAATCGAACAGAGTGAAATATTTGGACTTCCGATAGGCGGTGATGCTGGCAAGGCTGACGCCGCCCAGATCTTGATTGACCCGTAACGTAACGCCGCCGCCTTTAAATTCATATCGGTTGGCCGCATTGACGTTCTGGTCCCATACCGAACCCCCGGTGGGCGGTCCGAAAAGCGGACTGGTGCTGGTAAAGTCGCGCACGCCGGGATAGTTGCCGGCATTCTCGGAATAGTCGCCGCTCAGGCGGATTTCGGTATTGTCGCCGGGAGTCCATAACAGCTTGCTGCGCAGATTGAACTGATGGTCGACCTTGTTGGCATCGCTTCCGTCGAACAGGTTGGTGCCGTAGCCATCGCCCTGATGCAGTCCGGTTGCGGCGAAATCGATCGCCATATCTTCGGTCAGGCCTGACGTCAGATAAAGGCTGCCGGAAACAATATCATAGTTTCCATAGCTGATGCTCGCTTCGCCGCCGGCAACATGAGAAGGGTCTTTGGTGATCACATTGATCAGACCACCTGTTGCGTTCCGACCGAAGAGCGTTCCCTGAGGCCCCTTGAGCACCTCAATGCGCTCGACATTGTTAAAGCTGAACACGGCAGCCGGTGACGCGGCGATGTAGACATTGTCGATATAGCTTGCGACGGCGCTTTCAATGCCCGGCCCGGTCGAAGTCGAGCCAATTCCGCGCAGTCGAGGCAAAAAATAGCCCAAGGCATCGTTTGTCTGCAAAGAGGGTGTGGCGACCGCAAGGTCTTTGGCGTCGCGTATGCCGCTCGCCGCGAGCTGGGTGGCACCCAGCGCGGTAATTGCAATGGGAACCTTTTGTGAACTTTCAGATCGCCGCTGTGCAGTAACGATGATTTCGCCAATCTCTCCACTTGCAATCTGGCCCGCATCCGTCGCCTGCGCATAGGCGCCTCCGGAGGCACCCATTAAAACCAGCGATAGAAGTGGCAGCTTTGCAAGAGTTTTGGTTTTCGGCATCCGTTTTCTCCCTGAATTATCGCCTTTTTAAATGGCGTCTGGACCCTGCTGGTGGGGCAATGCTTATGCAAAGTCCGCCGAGCACAGCTTGGCAAAAGGTTCGTTTAGATCGTTGCTAACACCACTTCACATATCAGGGTGCATATTTTGAGTAAAGATCGATTTTTATCGAAGCCCTGATCCTTGACATCGCTTGGCGATTATCGAGCACTGGCAATTGTCGTAGCGCCTTCATCTTTTCCCGAAATGTAGGGGATTCCTGGTAGACAGATGGGCAAATTTGTGTCGCGCAATCACCGTTTCGGGCCAGAGATTGTGCCCATCGCGCATTGGGAAATGCATCATTTTTTCGACCAAATCGATTTTGCCTTGTCAGGGCCACTCAGGATAAATATACAAATGTGTCATTATACCCCGCCGCTCATGGCGGGTTGACGAGAGGACAAGCTCATGGCTGACAAAGCGACAGATATTTGGGGCAATAATGTAGAGGAGGCCGCACGTCAGATTGCGCCTGCTCTCGCCGCAACCGCCCGCGCCGCTGAAATCGACCGACGAGTTTCCGATCAGGCTATTTGCGCACTGAGGGACCAAGGCCTGTTGCGGATGCTACAACCCCGGCGCTTTGGAGGCCGCTCGACCAGCATGCGCGCATTTACCCGGTCACTGGCTGAACTGGCAGGATCATGCGCTTCGACTGCTTGGATTGCGTCCGTGGCCAATCACAGTGCATGGATGATTACAAGGTTTCCAGCGGCAGTTGCCGAGCATGTGTGGTCGGAAAACCGCGATGCAATCGTGTGCGGCGTGTTCCAGGACCTTGGTCGGGTAACGGTGCATGATGGCGGGATGTTACTCACTGGAAAATGGCCGTTCTGCTCAGGTTCGCACCATGCAGACTGGCTGTTGCTCGGATATCGCGACCCGGAAAAAGACGGAGCGGAAGCGGCCCGACTTGCATTGGTTCCCAGAAACATGGTGCAGATTGAGGATAGTTGGCACGTTTCCGGCCTAAAGGGCACGGGGAGCAACACCGTCGTTGCTGAACAGGTTTTTGTGCCTCGCGAGCACACGATCGCCATGGTCGAAGCGCTTGGTCAGGTTGCAACGCGCCAGTTTCCAGACGAAGCCATATTTGGAGTGCCCCCGCAATTGCTGTTCAATACGCTGGCCGCAGGGCCGATGCTGGGTGTGGCCAAGGCCGCATTGAACCGGGTGATTGCATCCATCAGCAACCGCTCAATCTATACGACAATTTACACGGATGCATCCGAGGCACCCACCATCCATATCCAGCTTGGTGAGGCTGCCAGCCTTGTTGACGCTGCGGAAATGCATGCCATGCGCCTGTCCGACGAAGCTGATCGCTTCGGCGCATCTGGAATATGGCCGACGGCCGTGGAGAGGGCGCGAGCGCGCATGGACAATTCCATGGTCGCACAATTTGTCGCGCGGGCATTGGAACTACTCATAAACGTAAATGGCGCATCCAGCTTCGCAGAAGCGAATCCGCTCCAGCGCATCCAGCGCGATTTCGAGATTATGCGCCGTCATGCCAGTGTCGCAACAGAATTGAGCAAAGAACATTATGGACGCACGCTGCTCGGCAAGCCGGGTGTGATTCTGATTGCCTGATGCCGGCTAGGCCCGCCTTTCAGGGCGGGTTCAGCCCACTTCCAAAGCTGGTGATGAATAGGCGTCGGACTACACGATGCTACGTGTAAATCCGCCATCCACGTTGATATTTGTTCCGGTGATGTAACTGGCGCGTTCGGACGCCAGGAACACGACCATGCTACCTATTTCTGCCGGATCGGCGGGTCGGCCAAGCGGAATGTCGCGTACGCTCGCTGCCTCTGCCTCATCGTACGTCATGCCCGAATTTATCATGGCGCTCAGCATCGCATCATGGCGGTGGGTGGCAGTCATGCCGGGGCTTACGGCGTTGACCCTGATGCCATCGGCAGCAAGCTCATTGGACAATGCCTTGGTAAAGCTTAGTAACGCACCACCTGCCAATGCCCCCGAAAATGCGCCGGCGACAGGCTGTGCGCCGGTCACGCCAACTACATTGATGATGACGCCGGCCCTGTGATCGCGCATTACCGGGAGGACAGCGCGAACCGTATCCAGATAGCCGAAGAGTTTGACCGCCATCCCATCCGCTATCTGCTCTGCGGATATGCTCAGGAAGGAGCCACCGCGCGTTCCGCTGGCATTGTTGATCAGAACATCGATTTTTCCATAATGGGCTGTTGTCGCAGCAACCCAATTCTCAATCTGCCTCTTGTCCGCAAGATCGGCGGCATATACGAGCGGGCTGGATCCAAATTCATGTGCAATCAGCCGCGATGCTTCTTCAAGATTTGCTGAATTTCGTGAGCAAAGCGAGAGCAAAGCCCCTTCCGCCGCAAACAATCGTGCTATGGCCAATCCCAAGCCATTTGCGCCGCCGGAAATCATGACTATTTTTCCGTTCAATCCCAGATCCATGGATTTCCGTCCTTTGCTACAATATTGAGATTTCGGTCTGGTGCCAAGCCTGTGCCTGCCGATCACTGAGGCACTTATTAAGCAAGGATGATAGGCATGCCAAGAAAAATCGATCTTCCATAAATCGCGCATAGCTGCTAGATGCAAGGTTCAAGACGGTTTTCTCAACAGCACCGCACAGGCTTGCGCCGGGAGATAGAATGGACGAGGCGAAAAGGGCGGGTATCGAAGCGGATTGCCTGCGATTATGTCGGCTGTTTTTTGTGTTGAGTGACAGGGGAGAAGCCGAAGGTTATGCAAATCTCTACATCGAAGACGGTACGTTCGAGCGGCCGGGTCTTTCGGTACGCGGACGTGAACAAGTTGCCGCGGCTATTCGCGCACGTCCCGCGCATCTCGTCATGCGGCACCTGGGCATCACCGCATTGATCGATGTCATCAGCGAGGATGAAGCGAAAGGCATGGGTAGCCATATGTTGCTTATGTATGATCGGTTGACGGGCCGTGCCGAGCCACCACAGGTCGGCGACTTTGTTGATAGCTATGTGCGCACTGAACAGGGCTGGCGCATTGCTTCGCGCGTGGTTAATAGTGCTTTTTCGAGCTGATTGCATTTTTAGGCGATGCGCTTTCTCTGGAGGCTACGAAATCGCACATCGTCAAAGATTGGTAGCGGGTCGGCGAAATGATTGACATGGATTTGATAGTCACTGACAGGCTTGAGCCTGATGCAAGAAGTCTGACTTCGCGAATATATCAGGAACTGCGCAAGGAGATCTTGCAATGCAAGCTTCCGCCAGGCGAGAAATTGCGGATCAGCACCATCAAAGACCGTTTTGACTCCAGCCTTAGCTCTGTTCGCGAAGCGATGACACGCCTTGCCGCCGAGGGATGGCTCGTCAGCCGCGACCAGCGCGGTTTTACCGTTGCTGGTGTTTCACGCGACGATCTCGTCGATCTGTTCCGCACTCGTGCGCAAATCGAATGCCTCGCCCTCGGTCAGGCGCTATCCTTTGCGGACAAGCATTGGGAAGCAGATGTCAGCATGGCATATGGCGACCTGGTGAGAAATCAGGGGGCGTCCGAAAATTACTGGTTGGCTGAACATTGGGTCTCTTCGCATGATCGGTTTCATAAAGCCCTGATAAGTGGATGTAAATCTCCAGCACTGATCGCCATTGTGGAGCAGCTTTCTATTCGCAGCCAACGCTACCGCCATCTTTCCACCACTTTACCCTCTCATCGTGACGGCAGTGCCGAACATCGTGCCCTTTTTGAATCGGTTCTCGCACGGGACTGCGATCGGGCACAGACAATCTTGTCGTCGCATTATGAGATGACGGCGCAAATTCTGGCTGACGGTAGCAGTGTTCTCATCAATGGTGGGTGATCCAGCCTCCGCGCGGGCTGGCATATCCATCGTCGCTCTTGATGAGGAAGGCACGCAGCACGAGCATGTCGCTAAAGCAGGGGACGACCCGCGCACAATCGCGGCACGCAAGCGTCGCTTCATCATGCGGGAAAGGCTGATCAATGCAGTCCTGGCGGTTTGCGCGGAGAAGCAGCACCTGCCATTCGTGGTCGATGATGTAATCGCGCAAGCGGGTGTATCGCGAGGCACATTTTACAAATATTTTGACTCGTTGGAACAGTTGATCACCTTGGTTGGTGACCGTTTGGCAGAGCGATTCACGCGCCAGAGCATCATCGTTTCGGAAGGAATCAGGCAGCCTATCTTGCGCACAGCAATTGGGCTTTATCGTTTGTTGGAACAGGCGAGAATCGATCGAAGCTGGGGTGCGTTCGTCAGCCGAATGTCGCTCGCGACGAACGATAATTTCATTTGGACCTTTGCAGCCGATGAATATGCGAGGGGCAGAGAGGCAGGGGACTATAGTTTTGCTAATATTGATGCTGTTGCGGACGTAACATTTGGAGCGATCGTGTCGACAATTCGCAGGGTCAGTATCGGTGGGTGCGATCGTCCCTATATCGAGGCTGCTATATTTCACATCTTGCTGTCAATCGGCGGCACGCCATCGGCTGCTCGCGAAGCCGTCGCTTTTGCGGCATCCCTGGTTTCAATTTCCGACAAAGATTGTCTCTCATAAGTGGTTGATATATGACGGAGGTACGGTTTTGACGGACTGTCACGCTTTCATATTGCAAACGCTTTGGTTGCCCCAACCGGGCTGCACGTCGACATAGTGGCGATGGGCCTGATTGTACGGCTGCATGGCGCGGGCTGCTACAGCAATCGATCGACCATCGCAGCGATAATGTTCCCCCCATCTGTTCTGCGCCATCTTGACCGCCGCTAAAGCAGGGGAAAATAGAATGTTATATTGTTTCATTGACATCGGCTGTCCGGCCGGGAATGGTTGGGTGACTATCCAAGGAGCCTGATTCATGTCTCTGACCGCCGACGGCCAGCGCATCGCTTTATCCAACGTTCATCTATCTTACGGAACCCAAGCCGTGCTGCGCGGCCTGACGCTGCATGTCGGGGCTGGTGAGATATATGCACTTCTGGGCGGCAATGGTGCCGGAAAGTCGACCACTTTGTCGGCACTGCTGGGCTTTGCACGACCTGACAGCGGCACTGTGCGGATCGATGGCTTTGATCCAGTGGAGCAAGCCGACAAGGCACGGGATCAGATTGCCTATGTTCCCGAAAATGTTGCGCTCTACGAGCATCTGAGCGCGCGGGAAAATGCCGCCTATCTGCTCGCCTTGTCTGGCAGGCAGCCCGAACCGGCCGCCATCGACGCCGCCTTCGAGGCGACGGGTTTGCAGGCGGAGGCTTGGGGAAAAAGGCTGGGCGGCTTTTCCAAGGGCATGCGGCAAAAGGTGGCGATTGCGATCGCCCTGTTGCGCGAAGTGCCCGTGCTGCTGCTCGACGAGCCGTCATCGGGTCTTGATCCCCGCGCCACGGCGGATTTCAACGCGCTGGTCCATGGTGTCGCGCGCCGGGGCGCGGCCGTGCTCATGGTTACGCACGACCTGCTGAGCGCCGCCGATATTGCCGATCGTATCGGCTTTCTGGAAGCGGGTCGCATCATCGACGAAGCCAGCGCGCAGGGCGAGGAACGCTTCGATGTGCGCGAACTGCATCGCAAATTTGCGCGCGAGGTGGTCGCCGCATGAATCTGGTCCTTCTCGTCGCCAGGGACGAACTACGCCTGATGCGGCGCAACCGCGTGGCCGTCGTCGCCTTTTGCCTGCTGGTGTTACTGGCGCTGGTCGCCGCCTTCGTCAGTTGGTCGCACCAGCGCGGCATTGCCGAGCAGCGGGCGCGCTTTCAGGCCCATGCGACCGAGGCATTCGACGCGCAGCCCAACCGCCACCCCCACCGTGTCGTCCATTATGGTCATTTCATCTTTCGTCCGCTGGGACCGCTCGCCGCCTTCGATCCCGGCGTCGATGCCTTCACCGGCAGCAGCATGTTTCTGGAAGGGCACCGGCAGAATAGCGCCAACTTTGGTGATGTCCGGCAATCGTCGCTCCTGGTCCGGTTCGGCCAGTTGACCCCGGCTTTCGTGTTGCAGGTGATCGCGCCGTTGCTGCTCATCTTCCTGGGCTATGGCGTCGTCGCGCGCGAACGGCAGCAGGGCACCTTGCGGCAATTGCTGGTGCAGGGCGTGTCTGCACGCCAGTTGATCGGCGGCAAGCTGCTGGCGCTTGGCGCTGTCGCCATCCTGATCGGCCTGCCCGGCATGATCGGTTTTCTGCTGATTGCAGGACAGCCCGGTGCGCTGGCCGGACCGATGGCCCTGATCGCGGGCGGCTATGCGGCCTATCTGGCGCTCTGGTCAGTGCTCGTCATCCTCGCGTCGGCGCTGGTACCGCGCAGTCGCGACGCGCTGCTGGCGCTGATTGCGCTGTGGGCCGTGGTCGTCATCCTGCTACCGCGCGTCGCGCCGGATGTCGCGGCACAGGCCTATCCGCTGGCGACGAAGCTGGAAACCGACATCGCTATCCAGCGCGACCTGCGACGTCTGGGCGACAGCCATAATCCCGACGATCCGTTCTTCGCCGCGTTCAAGCAGAAAGTTCTGCGCCAATATGGCGTGACCAGGGTGGAGGATTTGCCGGTCAACTATAAGGGCCTGCTGGGCATGGAAGGCGAGAAGCTGACCTCTGGCTTGTTCGACGAATATGCCAGCCGCAGTTTTGCCACCCAGGCCGCACAAAGCGGATTGATGGACAGCTTTGGCATTGCCAGCCCGACCCTTGCGCTGCGCCGTCTGTCGATGGCTGCGGCGGGTACGGATCTCAACGGGCATCGTCGCTTCCTCGAACAGGCCGAAGCCTATCGCTACGACCTGGTCCAGCGCCTCAATAAGCTACAAGCTGATGCCGTCACTTATGCCGATGACACGGCGCAGGACGCCGGGGCCGATCAGCGCAAGCGCGTGTCGGCACAAAATTGGCAAGCAATGCCTATGTTCGCCTTCAAGCCGGCCTCGGCAGGTGATTTGACCCGCGCTGCCATGCCGGGCCTCTGGATGCTGCTCGTCTGGCTGCTGATTGCGGTCCTGGCGTTGATCCCTACGGCACGTCGTCTCGAAAGGGGGCGGAAATGACTCTGATCCGTCACGAACTGCGCCTGCTGCTGCGGGCGCGCATGGCGTTGGCCGCCTTGCTGCTGGTCACTATCCTGTCCGCCGCCAGCGTGGTCGCGGGCATGGTGGAGGTCGCGCACCAGCGCGCGGTCATCGCCCGCATCGCGCCTCAACAGACAGAAGATATCGCTGCCATCGCCAAATGGGTGGACAAGGAAAAAGATGCGGGCAGCGCCGCCTATTATAGTTTCCATCCGACCTGGGACACGCCCGCGCCCTTTGCTTTTGCGGCGCTGGGTCTGCGCGACGTGTCGCCCTATATTTTGCGCGTGCGTGCGCTGGGGCTGGAAGCGCAGCTTTATGATGGCGAAGCCTTCAATCCCGAACTGGCGCTGCCCGGCCGCTTCGATTTCGCCTTCGTGCTGGTCTATCTGGCTCCATTGTTCGTCATCGCCCTGTTCCATGATCTGGTGTCAGGTGAGCGAGAGGCGGGACGGCTGCGTATGCTGAATGCCCTGCCGGGTCTTGTCCGACGCCTGTGGCTGCGTCGCGCGGTGCTGCGGTTCGGCCTGCTCTATGCCGCCATTGCCTTGCCTCTGCTGGTCGGAGCCATTCTTTCAGCGGTTGGCATCGTGCCCATCATGATCGTGCTGGGGCTGACTGCCGCCTATCTCGCCTTCTGGATCGGCGTCACCATGTTGATCGGGCGTGCGGGCTGGAGTTCGGTCGCCAATGCGGCGACGCTGGCGGGGTTGTGGTTGGTCATCACGCTGGTGCTGCCGACCATCGCGCATGTTGCCATCAACCAGGCGATCCCGGTCGGCGAAGGCGTCGAACTCACTCTTGCCCAGCGCGAGGCGGTTAATCGCGCCTGGGATATTCCGCGCGAGGACACGATGCGGCGCTTTTATGCAGGCCATCCTGAATGGGCAGACAGTCCGCCCCTGCCGCCGACCTTCCACTATAAATGGTATTTCGCCTTCCATCAGGTTGGTGATGAGAGCGTTGCGGGTCAGGTCACTGCTTATCGCGACGGATTGGAGGCGCGCGACAGGGCTGCCCATGCAGTTGGCTGGATACTGCCTTCGGTCGGCGTCCAGGGACTGTTGGCCCGCCTCGCCAACACCGATGTCCAGGCCCAACTCGCCTATCTGGACCGGATCAGGGCCTATCATGCAGCCCTGCGCCGCTTTTATTACGGCTATCTGTTCACCGACAAACCGTTTGGAAAGGAGGATTTCGATCGTGCACCGCGATTTTTCGGTGTCGGCTATGGCGATGCTCGCTGACCGAAGATCGCAAGTCCGGCTTATCAAGCCGCCCGTGGGCAATGTTTCCGGATGAGCGCGGGCAATGGATCAGCCGCTTGCCCGCAGCCGATCCGTCGCCATTCACGCTTCGTGATCGTCGGTCTCGCCAATCCAATTCAGTATTTCGGCGCGATGCTCGTCCAGTCGTGGCGGCATCTGGCCCTCCTGCGCGCCTGGCGTCAGGCGAAAGCCGGCACCTGGCGCGCGGATCGCGCCATCCGGGCCGCCAATGCCATCGAAAGACAATAAGGCGTCCGGCCGCGCCAGGGCGGCGGCCTCGTCCACGCGGCGGACCATGCCGCAGGGTATGCCCGCTGCGCTCATGCCCGCTTCCCAATCAGCGGCGTCGCGGGTGGCAATGACCGCTTCCAACTCCGCCTTCATGGCGTCGAAATTCGCGCGTCGCGCCTCCGGCGTGGCAAAGAGCGGATTGCTCAGCCAATCCTCGCGTCCGGTGAAGCGGGCGAGGGCGGCGAACTGGTTGGGCTGTACGACGCCCAGCGACACCTGGCGGCCGTCTCTTGCAGTGAACAGCGATGCGGTCGGCAGGCCGCTATAGCCGGTATTGCCCATGCGGGTCATCGCGCGGCCCGTCACCAGGAAGGGCGTCACCGCCGATGTCATGAATGCTATGCTGGCGTCGAACATGGACACGTCGATGAAGCTGCCGCCGTCGCCCTGCATGCGCCGGATCAGCGCAGAGAGGATGGCGAAGGCAGCGGTCTGGCCAGTCAATGTATCGACGATGGGAAAGCCGACCCGGACGGGCGGATCGCCTTCTTCCCCGCTCAGCATCATCATGCCGCTGGTGGCCTGGACGATATTGTCGATCGCGGGCCAGTCCCGTTGCGGGCTATCCTGTCCATAGCCCGATACCGAGCAGAAGATGATGTCCGGATTCAACGTGCGGACGGCATCATAGCCAAGCCCCAGACGATCAATCACGCCGGGCCGGAAATTTTCGAGCAGCACATCGCAGCGCGCAAGGATGCCTCGCGCGATCGCCAGGTCGTCGGCCTGTTTCAGGTCAAGGGCGATCGATTTCTTGCCCGCATTGGCGGCGATGAACGCGGGGGACATGCCCTCGAAACGCGGATCGACGTTATAGGATCGGAAACTGTCGCCCGTCGGCGGCTCGATCTTGATCACCTCCGCCCCCATCAAACGCAAAAGGTGCGAGGCATAGGGACCGGCCATGACATGGCTGAAATCGGCGATGCGGATGCCCGCGAGCGGCTTGTTCATGGTTGCTCCGGGAATTGCTTGCGGATGATGGACCAGTTGGGGTCTTGGCAAAGGGTGCAGTCCGCACCGACGAACATCGCGGCGGCACCGGCATCCTGTTTCAATTGCCAGTCGAGCCACCCGACCGCGATCCGGCCATAGTCCCCGCCATTGACGAGCGAAAATGTCCCGCCATGACCCGTGTCCTTGTTCGCGTAAAAGACAGCGACATGCGATAGTCGCGCCACATCGTCGCTACCATTGGGGTAGGCGATGTCGGATGGCCCGCCCAATATATAGGCGACGGGCGTATGGAGCTTCTTCAGATCATCCTTGGTGATCCAGACGCCGCTCAAACCGCCACCGGGTCGGTTATAGACCCCGCTGTTGAACGCAACGACCGTGTCGATACGCGGATCAGCGCCTGCGGCCAGCGCCTGCAATCCGCCGCAGCTATGCCCCATCACTGCAATGCGCTGTGCATCGACATGATCGCGATGGATGCCCTGCGTCGCCCAGTCGATCGCCGCCAGCATCTGGCTCACCTGCGTTTCGTCGGCCTTGGCCGGTGGCGGCCCCGCAGGTGCAGGCGCATCATCCTCGTTCGGTAAGGCTGTCAGCGGCGGCTGTTCTTCGCGCGGGGCACCATTGGCGATCACGATATAGCCGTGACTGGCGATTTCGCGCAAAAAATGGCTGGCCGACAGGCCATTGTCGCGGCAGCCGCCATTGCCCCACAAGACAAGCGGCAATCGTTCGCGCGGCCATGTGGCGGGACGGTACAGCGTATAGCCGGGCGCGTCGGCAAAGCCTTCCGCCACCGCAGGCCATCGCCCTGTGCCTGCCGGATCGCCGATCCGGCGCGCGACCTTGTCCTGCGTCGGCTGCGCCGTTGCGGTGGTGCCGACGATCATCATTGCCATGGCCGCGATCACGATCAAAGGCGTCATATCTTCCCTCCGCATTGTATATCGTCGCGCCCGCGCACTGCTGCGCGCGCCGTTCGGAACGCCTGCATCCCGTCGATGCCAAACCGCGCCAGGCTGCGGGCATTGCCTTCGGAATCGCGCAGATAGAGGGCGTCGAAGCGCGCCTGCTCCTGCGCTGACATGCCGGATATCGTCACCTTCTGCGCCTTGGCTTCTTCCAGCCCCTTGACCAGAGCGGCATGGATTTCGCGCGACAGTGCATCCTCCCACACTGCTTGCGAGTGCGTCAGGATCGCCCGTTCCGCCTCGCTCAGCCGGTTCCATCGTGTCAGCCCTATTGCCCGCGCCGGATAGGCACCACGCGGGATGGCGAGGTTGTTATAATGGCTGGCCACTTCCGCGAAATGCAGCGATTTGAACGTGTCGCCCGGCGCGATCACGCCGTCGATCACCCCCTTGGCCATCGCCGAATAAACGTCCGCCATCGGCATGTTAACCGGGTCCGCGCCCAGCGACTCCAGCACCGTGAGCAATTCGGTGGGCGCGCGCAGCCGCAGCCCGCGCAGATCGGCCAGATTGCGCACCTGCCTATCGGTCGTGACGATCCCGGCGAGCGAGCCACCCTGTACCGCCAGCACCTTCAACCCATGCAGTTCATGGCCGATCTGGGGATTGGCCGCGGCGATGCAGCGATAGAGTTTCAGTTGCGAGTCGATGCTGTCGGCCCCGCTGTAAAATCCGGTCTGGATGCGGATCAGATGGGTGCCGCCGCGCACATAGATGGGCGTGATGAGGCCGACATCGGCCACGCCATGGCGCAATTCCTCCATCGACATGTCCGACGAGAGCAGCGCGCCCGACCAGATCGGACGAATGCGGATGCGCCCTTGCGACTTGTGTTCGACAAATTCCATCCATGCCTTGTCCGCTTTGCTGAACGGATGGTTCGGGCTGTATGGCGTCGCATAAGTCAGTTCCGTCACACCGGGCGGTAGCGGCCGGGCGCAGGCCGTCATCAGGCACAGCGGCACCAGCAGGGACAGCAGTGCGCGGAGCGTCATACCAGCCCCCGCGCGGCCAGAAAGTCGGCCACCATCGCGACCATCGCGTCATGGTTCCAATTGGCCGCATCCACCATGTCCGCGTCGATCGCCAGCACCGGCACACCCGCTGCTTCCAGCGAGAGCGCCGTCAGCTTCGTGCCCGATTGCGACAGGCGGTTGTCGGGCGGCAGCAGGATGACGCAGGCATCGATGCCGCACCGTTCCGCTTCGCTGGTCATCCACCCGTTCATCCATGGCGGCAAGTGCAGCACTTCGTTCATCGAACAGATGCGGCTGGCCAGCGCATCCATCGGCTGGCCCTGCAGCTCGCGAATATATTGCGGCCCGGCAAAAGGCATATACATCGACCAGACGAAGACTGCGCCCAGTCGCTCCTCCAGAGCCTGATAAAAGCCCGGATCATGCCACACGCCTGCGCCGATCCACATCAGCCTTATGCGTTCATTGTCGGCCGCGGCCGCGCCACTCGCCACCCGTTCCATGACTTCGTCGCGAAAGCGCCTGGCATGGGCGACGGCCCAGTCCGACCCGCGATGCCATTGCGGAATCATCGTATTGGGCATCTGCTCCGCGATCGACACCGGGCAGGGCCGCGCGCTGCCGATCGCCTGCGCCGCTTCCCAGATATAGCCTTCCTGTTCGTTGATCCGCTCCATCAGGTGATGCAGCTTCGCTTCGTCGAAGCGGCGGCCAGTGCGGTTCTCCAACAAGGTGATGAGATCGCGCATTTCCGCGACCATCAGCGCGATGCGATCCGGCTCATAGACCCGCCGCCACGCGCTGCGGCTATGCTGAAACCAGTTGGCTTCCTTATGCTCCCATGCCGGCGCTTCCATCGGGAAAAATTCGCTGCCCAGCGCTTGTGCCCATTGACCAAAGACATGCTGGATGCAGTCGCAGGTCAGGCGCGCGACCAGCACGGTTGGCTTGGGCAATCCGCCCCACGGCGCGGTCTTGGGATCGTTCGCCAGCGTGCAGGCGAGGCCAAGCGAGCAATATTTGCAACTATTTTCAGGATAGCCATGCCGCGCCATCACGTCGAAATAATGGCCCGACAATTGTTTGGCGGAGATATAGGCCGACCACCATTGGTTGGTGATGATGGGGATGTCCATCACATGGAAAATCTCGTGCGGCGTGTCGGCCTGGACGATGGCGAAGGGCTCGCCTTCGTCCACGACCCGCCGTTTGAGGTCCGCGCCAAATTGCTTCTGATACGCGCTGGCGACGGCGGTGCAGGCCAGATCCTTGCGGCTGCGCTGGCCGGTGGCGCGCGGGGCTATCGTGTCGTTCATTGAAAAACTCCTGCCGCTTCCAGTTCGGCGATGCGCGCATCATCAAGCCCGCACAGGGTCCGGGCGATGGCATGGGCATGCTCGCCCATGCCGGGCGCGCGGAAGGGTGCGAACCTATCGCGGGAAAAGGATATGGGCGTCGCGATATGGCCGAACGGTCCCAGGATCGGATGATCGAGCGTCACCAGCGCGCCACGTCCGGCCAGTTGCGGATCAAGCTCGATCATATCCTCGCAATCCTGCACCACGCCGCAGGCGATACCTGCCGCCTGCAACGCCGCAGCGATGGCATGGTCCTCGCGCTGTGCGGTCCATGCCGCGACATCGGGGCCGGTCATGGCGTGCAGGCGCGCACGATCGTCTTCATCGAACAGGCTGATCGCGACCCAGCGGTCCTCGCCGCGTACCGGAAACACATCCTGAAAGAAGACGCCCGGATCGGCATTGCCCGACCGTTGCAGTCGCTCGCCACGCCGCGCCGCGGACAGGCTATCGCGCATCTGCTGCACGCAAATTTCATACATGGATGCATCAATATGCGCGCCACGTCCCGTTTCCCGCCGATGCTGGAGGGCGGCCGCCACCGCGCCAGCCATCACGAACGGCACGATCACATCGCCATAGGGCACGGCGCCGGGTATCACCGGGTCGCGCGTCGGATAGCCGGTCAGGAAGGTGCGCCCCGACAAGGCGCCGCCGGTGCCATCGACGCCCCATTCCTGCGCCAGCGGCCCGGTCTGCCCGAACACGCTGCCCGACACCATCACGATGCCCGGATTGCGCTGGCAAAGCGCGTCATAATCCAGCCCCAGCTTCTTCATCGTGCCCGGCGAGAAATTTTCGACCACCACGTCCGCCCAGTCGATCAGCGGATCGATGAGTTCGCGCGCCTCCGGCCTCTTCATATTGAGCGACAGGCTGCGCTTGGACGAGTTGAGATGCGCAAACCAGGGCTTGTCATCCCAATTGCCGGGCTGCGACGCGGACACCTGCACGTCCAAACGGGCCAGATCCGGGCGCGTACGGCTTTCGATCTTCACGATCTCCGCGCCGAGGTCGCCCAGCGTCTTGGTCGTGATCGACCCGACCAGCGCCCAGGCGAAATCCAGCACCCGAACACCTGCCAATGGCCCCGGCCGATCGCCCGTATGAACGGCAGGCGCGGTAACCGCCGAACCTGCGCGGATTGCGGCAAATCGTTCCGGCAGGCCCGATGGTGTGTCGAAAAAGCCGCGCGCGGCGAGATGCCGGTCTGCCAGCACATCGGCCGGTTCGTTCGCGACACAGGCATTGATCCCCCGCCGCAGCCCTTCGGTCGCGATCTCCGCCTTGGTGCGCGACCGGAAGAAGGCGTCGATGGCCGCTTCCCACACCGCGCGCGTATCGGCGGGCAGCGTCGAACGGTTATAGCTGAGCCAATCGGTGCCCTGCAGCGGATTGGGCGCGCCGACGGCATCCATCCAGTCGGACAAGGCCTGATTGGCGGGCGCGCCCAGTCGCCCGGTCATCAACGAATGGAAACACCATCCATCGGCCAGCCGCCAGATCGCGCGCACCGTCGCCTGGCCATAGGCAAGCGCGCCGCCAACTCGTTTCAGTTTGCGCCGATCGAATTGCCAGCACAATATCCCGTTGAAATTGCGGCTGAAGGCTACCTGCTGGATGGATATGTCGACATGCTGCCCCTTGCCATGGGTGCCGCGTGCATAATGGGCGGCCATCGCACCGCTCGCCGCGACCATGTCCGCATGGAAGGTGCAGGCATCGCCCGCTTCCTTGACCGGCGGGAGGTCGGGTTCACCCGTCACCCGCAATGCCCCACCCATGGCCGACGCAACGAACTCGCCACCCTTCCAGCCGGATCGCGGTCCACCCGACCCGAAGGTGGTGACCGAGACATGCACCGCCGTCTCCGGTATCGCGACGCCTTGCAGGCTTTCCAAGCCGAGATCGTCGATGACGAAGGACGCACCTTCGACCGCTCCGCCCAGTTCAGCGCCCAGCGACGCCAGGAAGCGCGCCAGCGGGCGGTCCGCCATGCCGCCCAATGTGGCAACGCGATGGCCTGCAAGCGGGGTCATGCCTTCAACTCCTTCAAAAATGCCGCAATCTCCTCTGCCATCCCATCGTTCGCGCGCCAGTCGCGGCGGGTGAGGATGAGCGTGGGTATATTGGCGTCGGCCAGCGCGTCCCGCTGCGCGGGCAAGTGCCAGATGCGCGCCTCATCCTCTTCCGCGAACCATAACAGGACCGCCGATGCGCGGACGTGCCGCGCTTGCGCCGCCAGTGCATCGGCATGATCGCGAAAGGCCCGGCTGCCTTGCGCGGCCTCATGCAACTGGCGTGCGATCGCGGCACATGGATCGCCGCTGCCTTCCTCCACGCGAAGGTCGCCGGGATTCTGCCAGCTTTGCGCCAGCGTCGGTCCGGCCGCGCGCCATCCGGCCGCCTCGATCATCGCATGGATGCGGGCATCGGGCGGCGGTGTTCCCGCCAACAGGCACAATGGCGCGTCGCCACAGACTTGCGGCGCGGCAATCCGCAGCGCGTTGGTCGCCACGATCCCTTGCTCCAGCGCCTCATCGTCGATACAGAAGCGCTCAGCCAGCCGTCTGATCGCCTTGCCCATATGCGCGACGCTGCTGGCGCGCCGGATCGTGGCTGTGTCGAAGATCATCGGCTTGGGGCCAGCAATCTCGCCCCGCTGCCGCAATTCGCAGATATAATAATAGAGCCGCTGTGCCGCATCGTCGCCGCGCGAGAAGATCACGGCCTCCAACCCATCCAGCGCGCCATCCGCCCAATCCTGAAGGATGGACCGCGTCCACAGCGGAAATTTGCTTTCGAGCCAGCGATCCGCCGCCGGAAAGGGCCGATCGACATTCCATCCCACCGGGCCGGAACAGGCGCCCGTGGCGGTCAGCACATCTTGCGGCAGGTCGGGGCCGACATAGGCAATCATGGTCATTGTCCAATAACAGTGGGCAGCCACAGCGCCATGGCCGGGAACAGGATGATGAGGAGCAGGTGGATGAGATCGCTGCCAAGGAAGGGCAGCACGCCCTTGAATATCCGTCCCAGCGGCACGTCCTTGGCCACCCCCTGGATGATATAGAGGTTCATCCCCAGCGGCGGGTGGACGAAGCCGATCTCCATGGCGCGGGTGATGAAGATGCCGAACCAGATCGGCGACATGCCTACCCCTTCGACGATCGGCAGCAGAATGGGCGTGGTCAGCAGCATCAATGCCAGCCCATCCAGCACCGACCCCAACAGCAGCAAAAGCAGCGCAACGACAAGCAGGGTGGGGATGGTGCCCATGTCCATGGCCGATACGGCATTGCCGACCGCTTCGGTCAGGCCGGTCACGCTGATGAAGACCGAAAAGATGATCGCGCCAATAATGACCAGGAAGATGAGGCCCGTCGTTCGTAGCGTTTCGGAAAAGGCGCGGAACAGCACCTCGCGGTTGAGCCGCCCCCGCCATGCGGTGATCGCCAGAGCGCCCGCCGTGCCGATGGAGGAGGCTTCGGACGGGCTGAACCAGCCCAGCACGATCCCGCCCAGCACCACGCCCAAGAGCAGCAGCATATCGGCGATGCGCAACATCGCCCGGCCGCGCTCCGCCCAACTCGCCCGCTCGCTCGGCGGCGCGATCGAAGGACGCCAGCGCACGAGCAGCCACACGACCAGGCAATAGAAGAGCATCTGCGAAATGCCGGGAATGAGCGTGGCGGTGAACAGCGTGCCGATCGATTGTTCGGCAATGATGCCATAGACGATCAGCGCGCCCGATGGCGGCAGCATCTGGCCCAATGTCCCACCCGCAGCGACGGTGCCGGTCGCCAACGCATCGCTGTAGCCGCGCTGGCGCATCTCAGGCAGCGCGACGAGGCCGATGGTCGCCGCAGTCGCCAGGCTGGAACCATTGATCGATCCAAATCCGGCACATCCGCCGATTGACGCATAAGCCAGGCCCCCGCGTCGATGGCCGATCATCTTGGCGGCGGCATCGAACAGATCCCGACTGGCATTGGCCGCAAAGAAGAGATGCGCCATCAGCATGAACAACGGCAATGTGCCCAATTCATAGCGGGTCAGCGTCTCGACCACGACGACGCCCGCCTTGATGAGCGCCCCCTCCGGCCCAAGTGCGACCATGAGGCCACCAACGCCGACAAGGCCCAGCGAAACGCCGATCGGTACGCCGCATAACAGCATGGCGAACAGGAGGATAAGGCCGATCAACCCGGTTTCGGGCGTTGCGAGGATCATAGCCGACGCCCTTCGACCAGTTGGCGGACAAGCAGCGCGATGATGACGACCAGCGTGAGGTTGAGGAAAGCGCGCATCGCCCGCCACGGTACGCCGACCAGTTCGCTCACCTCCTGGCTGCCCCATAGATCCGCTGCCAGCCAGCAGGAACCGACTAGCAGCATCAGGTAGAACAGGATCGACAGCGCGGTGCATATCCATTCGGCGACATCGCGGTTGCTGCCGGTCAGCCGATCGAGGATCAGGTGAACGCGCGCATGGTTGCGGCCCAGCGTCGCGGCGACCAGCGCCAGCGATCCGCCAATCAGGACGACGACCTGCACCAGTTCGATCGCGCCCTTGAGCGGCAGGCCGCTATGCCGACCGATCACCGCCAGCAGATTGAGCGCCGCTGCAATGATCAAGGCGACCCCGCCCGCCCATATCATCATGGTCCTGGCAGCATTCATGCCGTCACCTCTTCGACCCGACCGTCGTGGCTGATTGTGATCGCCGGAAGCCCGGCAGCGTGGGTGATCCGTTCGACATAGGCGAAAATCTCCGCCGCGCGTGCCTCCGCTGCGAGCATTGGGCGACCGGGCGGCTCGACATCGACCGGGATGATGCGAACCCCGATGGTCCGGTCCGCATCCCATGTGACATGGCCCAGAAACGCATTGACCGCTTCGGGGTGAAAAGGCGCGAGCGGATAGGCCGGGTCGGGTTCGAACCCGAACAAGGTCCGCCGCCGCGCCGCCCATTCCGCCCGCGCCGGGTGGTCCTGCGCCGGGCTGAGCGCGCTCGTCACGACGCAGCCATTGCCAAGCCCGTGGAAGATCGGCTTGCCCCGGTAAAATTCGATGCCCCGCACGATATGGGCGTGATGGCCGATGACGACATCCGCGCCCGCATCGATCGCGGCATGCGACACCGCCCGCTCATAGGGTGCCAACTGGACCGGGGTATGGACGATGCCCTTGTGTAGCGCCACCAGCACCATGTCGGCGTGGTCCCGAACGGCGGCAATGTCGCTCCTGAGCATGGCGCGTGCCTCATCCGTCAGCGTGGCCAGCGCGGCCGCGGGCGCGATCGGCGCACCGTCGGCCGTCTCGATCCGCAGCCAGGCGCATCCGGCCTTATCTTCGGTCGCCCAGCTCGCGACCGGACCCACGCAATTATAGCTGAGCAGGGCGACCCGATGTCCACCGCGCGTGACGATGGCCGGTGCGCGTGCGGCGGCGAGCGTCGGCCCCGCGCCGCAATGCGCCACACCCAGCGCCTCCAGTCCCGCCACCGTATCGGCTATGCCCTCCGCCCCGCAATCGGCGATATGATTGCCCGCGAGGCTCAGCATGGCAAAGCCTGCCTCGGCGATGACGGCCAGATTTTCGGGCGGCGCGCCGGGTGCGGGGACATCGCCTTTCAACTCTGCCCCACGCACCGTATGCGGCACCTCCAAATGGCCGATCGCCAAGTCGGCAGTGCGCAATGCAGGCGCGATCCCGGCCAGCCAATAGGCACCATCCGGCTCGTCCAGAACCAGATCGCCTGCCAGCACGATCGAAATCGCATCCTGTGTCACGCTCTTATCCGCTCCGCTTCAGAAGGACTTGCGCACGCTGACCGCGAACAGCCGCCCGATCGGGTCGCTCGCCGTCGCGTCATAACCGCCGCTGCCATTGCCACTGGGTGCCAGATTGACATAGGGCGGCGCGATATCGAACATGTTGCGCACCTCCAGCCCCAGCACGAGGCCCTTTTCGAAGAACCCGTCGGCCTGTTGGTCGCCAATCTTCCAGTTCAGCGTCAGATCGACGGGCGTATAGCTTTTCACAGATTGCACCGGATTGGTCAGGTTGTTGCGATAGCCGCCCACATGGGTCGCCAGAACCCGTGCGCTGAACGGGCCATGATCCCATGTCACGCTGGCGCGCGCCTTCAGTTTCAAGGGGTTGAAGATGACATTGCGCCGATCGACCAGCGGAGCCGCAGGCGTCACGGCGACATTATATTTGGTGAGATAGGTGCCCGACACATTGACCGTCAGCGCATCGTTCGCGCCCAGCCGCGTGTTCCAGGTGCCGGTAAAATCGATGCCGCGCGTCACCGACACGCCCAGATTCTGGCTGCGACCGTCAACGAACAGCGTGACATTCGCAGGGTCGCCGCCGGGGAAGGAGCCGCCCGCCAGCGCCACGCCTTGGGCCAGCAACTCCTGTATCCGCGCTGCGGCGGCAGCCCCGCGCAGGATGATGCTGGTCCCGGCATATTCCGCCTCATTGCCAAGGATGGTCAGGTTCGACAGATTGGCCAGCACCTGATTTTCATATTTGACGTCCCAATAGGTGATGCCGAAATTCAGATTGGGCAGGGGATCAAAGTCCGCGCCGATCGACCAGGTCGTTGCGGTTTCGGGTTTCAGGTCCAGATTGGGACCAGACAGGGCATAGCCCTGCAGCGGCGCGCCGCCCGCCGGATTCTGGTAGCTCTGGCCGAAGATATTGTTGGAATTGCCATAGATTTCAGGGATGGTCGGCGCGCGGAAGGACGTGCCGTAACTGGCGCGTAGCTTGGCCCAGCGCACGGGTTGCCAGTTGATGCCGAATTTGGGGTTGGTGGTCGATCCGACGTCGCTATATTTGTCGTGGCGCACGGCTGCGTTCAGTTCCAGCCGCTCGAACCCCGGCATCGCATTGTCCGCGCCGAAGAGGGGGATGTAGAGTTCGCCATAGACCGAATCCACCTTGCGGCCGAAATGGCGGAAGGTGATCGGGTTAGTCGGCGCGCCTCGCGCAGACCCCAGGGCGACGGTGAAATCCTGCCGTTCATAACCCGTCGCCAGCTTCACCGCGCCGCCGGGCAGGGTGAAGAGCGGTCCGTTGAGCCGGGCCTCATAGGTTTTCAGGCGACCATTGGTGGGGGCGAGGAATATCTGGTTGGCGATCGTCGCCAATAGCGTCTCGCTGGTGCGTCCCAGGCCATAGGGATCGAACGCCGCCGCAGGATCGCTGCTCGCCAGTGCCGCGTTGAGCGCCGCATTGTTGATGCCATGATAGGAACCGGAAAAATCATTGGTCTTGCCATAGCCGAACAAGGCTTCGGCTTCCCAGTCATAGGGCAGTTTGGCGCGCACGCCGGGCGTAATCTGCCAGCTTTCGGCCGATCCGAAACTGTCATTGGTCGGCACATCGTCGCGGAAATTATAATCGAGCGTATAGCTGGTGCCGGTAAAGCCCGCGGGCCGCACGAAAAAGGCATTGGTCTGCGGCACGGTCAGCCGGGCGTTGGAATAGGCCGACCGGCGATAGAAATTCCGCTTGGAATAAAAGCCGTCGTAGAAGACGCTCAGCCAATCGTTGAATTCGAACCGCCCAGTGCTGTTGACCGAGTCATAATTCTGTTCCGGCATCAAATCCTGATTGGCCAGTTCGTCGCACCGATTGATCGTGCCTGCCGCTAGCGATCCCGCATTGGCCTGCGTCACGCCACCAGCCGGGATCGCATAGGTCGTGCCATTGGCGTTGATGTTGCCGGGTGCGCAGCGCGCGATCCGGTAATCGCCGCCGCCTGACGCCCGCTGGTCGCTGGTGAAGAAGGAGCGATCATCGCCGCTTAGGTTTGATCGTTCGACATGCTCATAGGCGACCATGATCTGGCCACGATCAAACACCTTGCCGATGGCTGCGCCCAGCGTCGTTTCATGAAAATCGCCGCGCGAAGCGATGCCCGACCGGGCAAAGACTTCGCCCCCGTCCAGCGACCGACGCGGGATCAGGTTGACCACGCCAGCCACGGCATCCGATCCATAGACCGCCGATGCGCCATCCGCCACGACCTCGATCCGCTCGACACCCAAGGAGGGCAGGACCGAGGGGTCGATCGACCGGCTGTTGTTGGTCACGCGGTGGCCATCGATGATGACCAGCGTGGCATAGGGGCCGATGCCGCGCAGATTGACCGAGTTGCCATAGGTGATGTTGCCGCTGCCGCCCGATTGGCCGCGGGAATTTTCCGACACACCCAGATCGAAGACCTGCGGAATTTCCTTGATCATGCGATCGACCGTGACGGCGCTCGATGCCTCCATTTCCGCCCGGCCAAGCGTTGTTACCGTCGACCCAACGGGCGCGGCACCGCGCACGCGACTGCCGGTGACGACGATATCGGCCGTGCTCGCTTCTTCCTGCGCTGCCGCCACGCCCGATATCCCCATGGCGATCCCGCAGCAGCCGATCTGCAAAGCCGCCCGCAGGCTGATCCCATCTTTACGATTTCTGTTCATGCCATCCTCCCTCGCCGCGTTGCGCGGCCATTATCATTGCGCCGTCGTTCAATCCGCGACCGGCAGTTCGATCCACGATGCTCTCGTTCCGCCCCGCTGCACGGTGATGACCGGCGCGGGTTTCTGTTCGATATCCTTGAGGTTGCGTTGGCGCGGGTCTGCGCCCGCGATCGTCACGCGCAGCCGCGCCCCGGCCGGCACGATGCGCGACACCGGCGTCAGGTCGATCGCCAGATCCGCCTGCTGTCCCGGCGGCAAGGTCGCGACATCGGCGCGCAATCCCGAATGCCAGGGCAGCCCCATCGTGTTATAGGGCGCTTGACCCGTCTTGCGATGCGACAGCGCCAGCCGACCGAAGGCGACGACTTCCGTCGTGCCGTCGGCGGCCACCTGGTCGAGATAGGCAAAGATATTGGCGTCGGGCTTGTCCGCCGAAACACGTAACCGCACAACCGGATAGCCGATCAGCTTGGTCGCCTTGGCCAAGGGCGCGCTGGTATAGCTCAGCCCCTTGTCGTCCATCGGTTTGGCCCAAAAGGCGAAATAGTCCGCAGGTGGCAGGTCGTAGCGCACGGTGAACCTGTCCGTACCCGCCTTGCCCGACTTTGTGTCCAGCCGCCCGTCATTGACCGACCGGGCCGTGCCGCTACGCCCAGCGTCAAGGAACCAGCGGATGGGCTTCGCGGTCTCGCCGGGCAAGGCGTTGGACCGCACATAGCCGCCCTTGCCGTCCAGCCCCTCGACCCAATAGGTCGCGCGCGGTTCCGCGGCGATGCCATTGTCGACGCCTTTGAGATGATGGTCGAAATAGCGGACGACCTCGCCGGCAAAGTCGAACCCTGGCGGCGGCATGCAATGGCTGCCCGGCCCGGCGAGGAACTTCGATCCCTTCATGTTCGCTGCGCTCAGGATCGACTGGGCGGTCGGTTCGTCCTGCCAGTTGCTCCAGAAATAGGTGGCAATCCCCGCCCGCCGGATCGCGTCGAGATAGCGATAGACGCCGACCTCTTCCCAAAAGGCGTTGCCCGTCAGCGGCGACACGCTGTCGCGATACGGCATGCCATACCACAGCGCCGCCATCGGCGTATTTTTCGCATGCTGCTGCACCGCCGCCTGCAATTGCGCACCGTCGCGGTCGCCATCCACTGGCAGGCTCGCCAGATCATCGCTCAGCGGCTCGTCCGGCCGGGTGTTGAATTGTGCCGTGATCCCGCCGCGCCGAACGAAGGCATATTTGTCCAGGTCGGACGCGCCGACGAACACCGCCTTGAGCGACGGCGGCGCGGTGGTGGCGGTGTGGAAGGTGGTGCCGCCCAGATAGGAACAACCGATCATGCCGACCTTGCCGCTGGAAAAGGGCTGCCGCGCCAGCCATTCGACCAGATCATGGCCGTCGCGCGCTTCGGTCCTGTCCTGAAAACCGTGACGGCGACCAAAGGACGCGCCCTTGCCGCGGATATCGGCCACGGCGACGACATAGCCCGCCCTGATCAACGACCGTAACGCCAGCCGGTCATCGAGCGCGACTTCCCTGATCGTGTCATCCTTGTCCCGAAACCGCGCCCGATAGGGGGTGAAGACGAAGATCACCGGCAGCTTTTCGGCCGCAACCTTGTCCTCGTCGCTTGGGCGATACAGGTTGACGGCCAGCTTCGTGCCATCGCGCACCGGCACATAGACCGAGCTACGCTGCACATCGGCATAGTCCCTGGCCAGCCCCGGCATGGCGACCCCCAAGGCCGCCAGCATTGCGATCGATCGCGCCGCCTGCATCGCTCTCTCCTATTGTTGACAATTTCATCAGCGATCAGACAGGGCGATGCAACCAAAAAATCGCTGACAATATTGTTGACAATATTGTTGGATGGCGAGACTATTGGGTTATGGACGGTATGGAAAAACGGGCACCCACAGGCGTGGAAGTGGCGGATTGGGTCCGCAACCGCATCAGAAACGGGCGCTTTTCGCCGGGACAACGGCTGGTCGAGGTCGATATCATTCGCCAGACCGGCGCCAGCCGATCAAAGGTACGCGAAGCGTTGCAGCGTCTGGAAGGAGAGGGTCTTGTCCAGATAGAGGAATTTCGGGGTGCCTCGGTCAAGAGCACGGGACTGGAAGAAGTCGCGCAGATTTATCGCGCCAGGATCGCCTTGGAAGGCATTTGCGCCGGCGATTTTGCGCGCAATGCCTCGGACGAGGACAAGCGCCAGCTATGTGCGGTGCAGGACCAGCTAGACCAGTGCGTGCTTGACCGCGCGCCCGATCGCTTCGGCCGACTTAATCTCGAATGGCATCGGATCATCGTGCAAGGCTCCGGCAACATGGTCATCGCCGAACTGCTCAAACGCCTGAACGTGCCCATCCACCGGCTGCTGTTCGAAAGCTTCTACGACGAAAGCCGCCTGCGCACCGCGAACGCCGATCACAAGAAGATGCTCGCATTGCTGCTGGCGGGCGATGCGGAAGGCGCGGAAGCCGCCATGCGCGGCCATATCGCGGATGGGTTCGAAACGCTTTCAAAGATCGAGAGCGAATTTTACGGTTAGCTGATCCAATGGCGCTATTCCCTCACGGTGCGTCATTGTGGTCGCTGGACCGCGATCTCTGAGCGGTTATAATCCCAAAGTGGACTTGTACGGATTTGTGCCGGTCACCTATCTCATTATGCCACCTCGGCCTCGAAGGCGAGCGGGCTGATGCCGCCAAGATATGAATGTCGGCGGCGGGAACTAGACGTACTGGAAGATGGCAGCCTCAGGGGCGGCGAGCCTGATTGTGCTGGGCCTGCACGAAGCGGGCGGCTTCAGTCGCTTCTTGAAATGCGCAGCCAGGGTTCTGTCTGCCCAACGGGACATAGCGCGTCGGCTGCAGACGATGATCGGAGTTTGTCCGCAGACCGTCCTGGCGATCGACGCCTTTGCCCCGCCCATAGAGAACTTCCGCGATCGGCGTGACTTCGCCGCCTGGCTGGGGCTGGTCCCGTGCCAGTTTATATCGGGCGGCAACCACAGCAGTTACTCAACTGAGGGCAGCGTTTGAAGGAAGGTGCGCGCTTTTTTGCAACGATCCGTGCAAGTCATTCTATTGGATCGGTAGGGTAAGAACCGCCTAGAGAGAGCCATGGTGCGCGTCTCAAAGCCTTCCTTCCTGCCAGATTTCCTCCTGCTGTGCCTGATCGCAACGGTGGCATGTGCGTCCCTCTTCCCGGCGCGCGGTGTTGCTGTCCCGTGGGTCGAGGCCACGGCGGATATGGCAATTGCCTTGCTGTTTTTCCTGCACGGCGCGAAATTGTCGCGCGCCGCCATTCTTCAGGGTGCGGGCAACTGGCGGCTGCATCTCTATGTCCTGGCCTCGACCTACATTCTCTTTCCCGCCATCGGCCTGGCCATGGTTGCCCTGTTCCGCGGCGTGGCGGATGGCTTGCTGCTCACCGGCCTGCTCTACCTCACCCTGTTGCCATCGACGGTCCAGTCCTCGATCGCGTTTACCGCGATCGCTGGCGGCAATGTGGCGGCGGCGGTGTGCAGCGCTTCCCTGTCCAACCTCGTTGGCCTGCTTCTCACGCCGCTTTTGGTCGGCCTGTTCATGGCGCTGGATGGCGGAGGCGAAACTTTATCCTGGCGGTCGGTCCAGGTGATCGCGCTGCAACTGCTGGTCCCCTTCCTGGCGGGCCATATGCTCCGACCATGGATCGGCAGCTTTATCGACCGCCACAAGCGGGTGTTGATGCCGATCGACCGGGGGGCGATTTTGCTGGTCGTCTACAGCGCGTTCAGCGCCGCCGTCGTTGGCGGCATCTGGTCGCAGGTGGGCATCCCCGACCTGTTGCTCCTGCTGCTGCTCAGTATTGTGATGCTGCTCATCGTGATGGGCGCGAACCTGGGGCTAGCCCGCCTCGTCGGCCTGCCGCGCGCGGATAGGATCGTCCTCCTATTTTGCGGGTCCAAGAAGAGCCTGGTTGCGGGCGTGCCGATGGCGGGCGCGCTTTTCCCGGCGGCACAGGTCGGTGTCATCATCCTGCCGCTGATGATCTTCCACCAGATCCAACTGTTTCTGTGCGCCGCGCTGGCCGGTTGGTTCGCGCGACACCCGGATGATGCGCCGACCATGCAACGCCCGCCGCTTCCGCGCAGTGTGCCGGAGATTGAAAGCGCGGCGGACAAGTGCGGCCTGACCATTCCCCAAGCCTGTATGGCAGGCGTCACGGCCAATCTGGCCCTGCTGGACCGCCATGCCGACACCCTGTTTGCGACCGACCCTTCATGAAGCAGGCCGTCGAGATCGCCGCCTGTGTTCGGTCAGGGCAAATGAGCGCCATGGCGGTGCTGGACGCATGCCTTGCCGGATTAGCGGCCGAAGGGGGTCGGTTGGTTGCAGTGACGGGCATCCTGGCCGACCGGGCCCGAATGGAGGCGGCCGCCATCGACGCAGCCATCGCGTCCGGGCGCGATCCTGGGCCGCTCGCCGGTGTACCCTATGGCGTCAAGGATCTGTTCGACATTCAGGGGCAGCCGACCACCGCCGGGTCGGCCCTCTACGCCCACGCCCCACCCGCCATTGCCGATGCCGAGGCGATCGTTCGACTGCGCGGGGCAGGGGCCGTGCTGGTGGCGACGCTCAACATGGATGAATTCGCTTATGGCTTTGCAACCATTAACGCGCGGCATGGCACGACGCGAAACCCCCATGATCTAAATCGCCTTGCAGGCGGATCGTCCGGCGGGTCGGCGGCGATCGTCGCTGCGCAATATTTGCCCTTCTCGCTGGGGTCCGACACCAATGGATCGGTCCGTGTACCCGCCAGCCTGACCGGCATCTATGGGTTGAAGCCCACCCATGGCACATTGCCGATGGGTGGCGTCTTCCCCTTTGCCCATAGTTTCGACGATGTCGGCCCCTTCACACGCAGCATCGCCGACATGCAGTGCCTGTGGGATGTGTTGACCGGCGGGCATGACGTCCCGCGCGATCAAATCCGCGTCGCGCAGTTGGGTGGCCGTTTCCGTGCCAATGCCGATGAGGACCAAATTGCGGCGATGCAGGCGATTGCGCCCGACGCGCCATTGATCGACCTGCCCGATATTGCGCGGGCGCGCTCGGCTGCCTTCCTGATCACCGCCGCCGAAGGGGGCGCGCTCCACCGCGAGGCGCTCGGCCGCGATGCCATGGCGTTCGATCCGGCAACCCGCGACCGGCTGCTGGCCGGGGCGCTCCTGCCGCAAAACCTGTATGAGGCAGCCCAGGCCTTTCGCGCGGACTATAGGCAGCGGATCACCGCCCTGATCGCCGATCATGACGTGCTGCTCGCGCCTGCGACGCCTTGTGTTGCGCCGCTAATCGCGGACCCGCGCATTCTGATCGACGGCGCGCTGTCCCCCGCTCGGGCGGACCTTGGCATCCATACCCAGCCGATCAGCTTTATCGGCCTGCCATCGCTCAGCGTGCCGTTGCGCCGTCCGGGCCGTCTGCCGCTGGGGCTGCAACTGATCGGCAAGGCAGGGAGCGAGGCGACGTTGTTGCGCTTTGCCGCAATGTTGGAAGACAAGGGATTGACTGGCGTAACATCGCCGACGGACGCATATCAGGGGGACGCATAATGACGGACGTGGCGATACAGCCGGGGGGCGGGCGGCTCGAACGCTATTTCGGGCTGACGGAACGGGGGACGTCGGCCCAAACCGAAATATTGGCGGGTTTCACCACCTTTCTGACGATGGCCTATATCGTACTGGTCAATCCCGCGATCCTGGGCCAGGCCGGGATGCCGATCGCGGCTGTCGCCGCCGCCACCTGTTTTGCCGCAGCCTTCGGGTCGATCCTGATGGGACTGGTTGCCAATACACCCTTGGCGTTGGCACCGGGCATGGGCCTTAACGCCTATTTCAGTTTCACCGTCGTTCAGCAGATGGGCATCCCCTGGCCGATCGCGCTGGGATGCGTTTTCATTTCGGGCATTGCCTTTTTGATCCTAACGCTGACCGGCGTGCGCCAGATGATCGTGGCCGCCATTCCCATGCACCTGTTCGCGGCTGTCGCAGGCGGCATTGGCCTGTTCATCGGCTTCATCGGCCTTAAGAATGCGGGCATTGTCGTCGCCAATCCCGCCACCTTCGTGGCGCTTGGCGATCTCAAGGCTCCGGGTGCCGCGCTCGCCCTGTTCGGCCTGCTCGTCATCGGCGTGCTGAGCGTCTGGAACGTGCGCGGTGCGATGCTGATCGGCATCATTGCAACGACGCTGGTAGGCTGGCTGTTTGGCCAGGTGACTGTCAGTCCCGAACCCTACAGCCTGGACGCATTGACCGGCACCGCCTTCCAACTGGACCTGCCGGGCGTTTTCGGCCTGACCGGCAGCCATGGTCTTGGCCTGCTCGAAATCCTGTTCGTCTTCCTCTTCGTCGATCTGTTCGACAATATTGGCACGCTGGTCGCAGTCACCAAGCGGGCGGGCCTGATGGACAAGGCGGGGCGGATACCGAGGCTCAACCGCATCCTTATAACCGATGCCACCGCCACCATCGTCGGATCAGTGGCGGGCACCAGCACCGTCACCAGCTATGTCGAAAGCGCCGCAGGCGTCCAGGCGGGCGGGCGGACCGGACTAACGGCGGTCGTCACTGGCATCCTGTTCCTGGCCACCATGTTCGTCGCGCCCTATGCGCAGATCGTGCCGCTCGCGGCGACCGCGCCAGCGCTCATCATCGTTGGCGGCCTGATGCTGCTGCCGCTCACCGAAGTCGAGTGGGAAGACCCGCTCTCGGCGATCCCTGCCTTCCTGACCGTAGCGATGATCCCGCTCACTTTCTCGATCGCCAACGGCCTTGCCTTTGGCATCACTGCCCATGCCATATTGAAGTTCCTGCGCGGTACGGCGACCAAAGGCGACTGGTTTCTGTTCCTGCTGGCCGCGCTGTTCGTGGTCCGCTTCATCTGGATGAGCGCGGCATGATGCGGGCGCTGTTCCTCGCGCTAGGCGCGCTGTTGCTGCCGCTATCGGCGTCGGCCAGACCGCTCGACCGGACACCGCGCACCGTGGTCATGACCGCCTTCGCGCCGGAATGGGACGCGCTGGCCCATTCGATCGCGCGGCCCAAAACCCATCGCATCAATGGCCTCACGATGCTGACAGGCACCATGGCGGGCAAGCCTGTTCTGCTGATGCAAAGCGGTGTCAGCATGGTCAATGCGGCGATGAATACCCAATTGGTACTGGATCGCTTCACCGTGAAGCGGATCATCTTTTCGGGCATCGCAGGCGGGGTCGATCCCGCGCTGACGATCGGCGATGTCGTAGTGCCGGAAGATTGGGCGCAATATCTGGAGGTGTCCTTCGCGCGGCAGACCCCGCAGGGCTGGGTCGTGCCCGAACCCGTCGATGCAGAGGCACCGCCCCCTTTCGGCATGATGTTCCCGCGTGGCGTGCGGTTGGGCAACGCCACCGAAGCCTCGCGCCGCCATTATCGGCAGGCGGTCGATCCGGGCCTGCTGGCGCTCGCGCGAAAAATCGCGGCGCGCGTGACACTGCGCCGCTGCACGGACGGTCAGGCAAGCACCGCCAACTGCCTGGCCAATGACCCCAAATTCGTGGTCGGCGGCACGGGTGTCAGTGCCGGCGTCTATGCCGACAATGCCGAATTTCGGGATTATCTAGCCCAAGCGTGGAAGGCGCAGGTGTTGGACATGGAAAGCGCGGCCGTCGTGCAGGTCGCCTATGCCAATGCCATACCGACCATCGTGTTCCGTAGCCTGTCGGACTTGGCGGGGGGCGATGCGGGTGCCAACCAGATGAACACCTTCATGGCGCTGGCCTCGGTCAACAGTGCCGACGTCGTGCGCACCTTCGTCGCTGCACTGCCGGACTAGGATGATGGCGCTTTCTACCATCAGCGGCACGAACGGCATGGTGACTGCGCCCCACTGGCTGGCGGCGCAGGCGGGTTGCGACGTGCTGAAGGACGGCGGTAACGCGGTCGAAGCAGCGGTGGCTGTTGCAGCCACGTTGGCGGTGGTCTATCCCCATATGACCGGCATCGGCGGCGACAGTTTCTGGTTGGTCGCACAGCCGGACGGAACGGTCGACAGCGTGCATGGCTGCGGTGGTGCAGCGGCGCGGGCGGACCTCGGCCTCTATGCGGGGCATGGCACGGTGCCGACGCGCGGGCCGCTGGCGGCCAATACGGTGGCGGGCACCCTCTCGGCGTGGGCCGCGATATTGCAGAGCGATGGCGGGAGATTGCCGCTATCCCGGCTGCTACGCGACGCCATCGACCATGCCGACAACGGCGTGGCTGTGACCGCAGGCGGCGCGGCTATCGCGGCCGCCAAGGGCGGCGAGTTGCGCATCCAGCCCGGTGCCTATGCCGCCATCTTCGAACCCGACGGCGTTCCCTTGCGGGAAGGGGATGTTTTGCGCCAACCCGCGCTGGCGACCACGTTGCGGGCGATCGCCACCGACGGGATTGCCGATTTCTACAAAGGGGCGCTTGCCGACAAGGTGGCGCAGGATCTGGCGATGCTGGGCAGCCCAGTCGGCGGCGATGATCTGGCGATGCATCAGGCAACCCGCCCGATCCCGCTGCGCGCACGCATCGCCGGCATCGATCTGTATAACAGCGCGCCGCCGACCCAGGGCTTCGCCTCGCTGCTGATCCTCGCGCTGTTCGATCGGCTCGCGGCGGCGCAGGCGGACGGCTTTGATCATGTGCATGGCCTGGTGGAGGCGACCAAGCAGGCCTTCCTGCTGCGCGACACCCATGTCGGCGACCCGGCCTTCCATGATTTCGATTATCAGGGACTGTTGGACGATCAGGACGCGCTGGATGGCATTGCCGCGTCGATCGACCGAGGCCAAGCCATGCCCTGGCCGCGTCCATCGGCGCAGGGCGACACCTGCTGGTTTGCCGCCGCGGACAGGGAAGGGCGGGTCGTGAGCGCGATCCAGTCCACCTATTTCGAATTTGGGTCGGGCCTCGTACTGCCGCAAACCGGCATTACCTGGCAGAACCGGGGCAGCAGTTTCCGCCTGGCGACGGACGGCTGGAACGCCCTGGTGCCCGGCCGCAAGCCTTTCCATACGCTCAACCCCGCGCTGGCCCGTTTCGACGACGGGCGGGTGATGGCCTATGGCACGATGGGCGGAGAGGGCCAGCCCCAGACCCAGGCCGCGCTTTTTACCCGCTACGCCCGTTTTGGCATTGACCTCCAGCAGGCGATCAGCGCCCCGCGCTGGCTGCTTGGGCGGACGTGGGGGGAGAATAGCACGACGCTCAAGCTGGAGGACGGGTTTGACGAAGCGCTTTATGCAGATCTCGCGGCCGCGGGCCATGATGTCGAGCGGGCAGGGCCGCTGACCGCGACTATGGGTCATGCCGGTGCCATTGTCCGCCACGCCGATGGCCGCCTCGACGGCGCGACCGATCCGCGCAGCGACGGGCAGGTCGCGACATGGTGATCGCATTGCCCCCCGGCGGCTCACGTGCGGTCGCCCGCTGCGACGCACTGGGCGTTGCGCCCTATAGCGACATGGAGGGTGGCCTGTATCGCGGTTATCTGACCCCGGCCTATGCCGCGGCTCAGGAGGCGCTGGCCAGATGGATGGCGCAGGCGGGCATGGCCGTGCGCCGCGATGCCGCCGCCAACCTGATCGGCCGTTATGAAGGCACCCGGCCCGATGCTCCCGCGCTGCTGATCGGCAGCCATCTCGACAGTGTACGCGATGGCGGGCGCTATGACGGGCCGCTCGGCATCATGCTGGGCGTGGAGGCGGTGGAGGCGCTGGATTGGATGGGCCAACGCCCCCCTTTCCCGATCGAGGTCATTGCCTTTGGTGACGAAGAAGGGTCGCGCTTCCCCGCCGCCATGCTCACCAGTCGCGCCGTTGCCGGTACGCTGGCCGCCGACGCGCTCGCGATCGCCGACGCTGCTGGCGTGCCGCTGGCCGAAGCGGGTGTTAACCTCACCGACTATCTCTCCGCCGCCCGCGCGCCCGGTTCGACGCTCGCCTATCTCGAAACGCATATCGAACAGGGGCCCGTGCTGGAGGCGGAGGGGCTGGCCGTCGGCACGGTGACCGGGATCGCGGCGCAATTGCGCTATCAGGTCGTCGTCACGGGCATGGCAGGGCATGCCGGAACGAGCGCGATGCCGCTTCGGCGCGATGCTCTTGCCGGCACGGCCGAGATGATCCTGGCGATCGAAACTATCGCGCGCGACGATGCGTCCGATCTGGTGGCGACGGTGGGGCAGATTGCGGCGCTGCCTGGCGCACCCAATGTCATTGCCGGGGACATCCGTTTTTCGATCGATATAAGGTCGGGCGATGAAGCGCGGCGCGATCAGGCGGCGGAGGCGATGCTCGATACCATTGTCCGTATCGCTGAACGCCGCGGATTGGGGATCGATACCCAGCGCATCCACGACCTGCCCGCCAGTCCGTGCGATCCAGCGCTGATGGACCTGATGGACGCCGCCATTGCCGATGCGGGGCATCGGCGCTTCCGCCTCGTGTCGGGCGCGGGGCATGACGCGATGGTCATGGCCGCACATTGTCCGACCGCCATGCTGTTCATCCGCTGCAAGGATGGCATCAGTCATCATCCCGCCGAACATGTCGATCCTGCCGATGCCGATGTCGCGTTGCAGGTGATGCTCGGCTTCATCCACCGATTAGGAGCGACCTTTGACCCCGCTTGACCCTCTGCTTTTCGGTGAAATCGATCCGCCGCAGCGGCTGCTGATGGGGCCCGGCCCGGTCAATGCGCATCCGCGTGTGCTGCGCGCCATGTCGGCGGATCTTCTGGGTCAGTTCGATCCCGAGATGACCGGCTATATGAACCAGGTGATGGCGCTCTATCGCCCGATCTTCGGCACGCAGAACCATTGGACCATGTTGATCGACGGCACCGCCCGCGCGGGCATAGAGGCGGCGCTGATCTCGCTGGTCCTACCGGGCGACACGGTGCTGGTCATCAATTTCGGTCGCTTCGGCCTGTTGCTGGGCGAAATCCTGACGCGCATCGGTGCCGTCATCGAAACCGTGGACGCGCCCTGGGGGGAAGTCGTGCCGATGGCGGCGATCGCTTCCGCCATCGAACGCACCGCACCCAAAGTCGTCGCCTGCGTCCATGGCGACACGTCGACCACCATGGCCCAACCGCTCGATGGGCTGGGCGATCTATGCCGCGCGGCCGGGGCGCTCAGCTATGTCGATGCGACCGCGACCATGGGCGGGATGGAGATTGCGGCAGACCGCTGGGGTGTCGATGTCGTCACCAGCGGCCTGCAAAAATGCCTGGGTGGCCCATCGGGCTCCGCCCCCATCACGATTTCCGATCGCGCGAGCGAGCATATCTTCGCACGCCGCCATGTCGAAGCGGGAATCCGCAGTGCCGACAGCGTGGATGGGGCCGGACCGCGCATCGGCTCCAACTATTTCGATCTCGCCATGATCATGGACTATTGGTCGGACAAGCGGTTGAACCACCATACCGAAGCGACCTCAATGCTGTATGCCGCGCGGGAATGCGCGCGGGTGTTGCTCGGCGAAGGCCTCGACGCCTGCCATGCGCGCCACGCGGCAGCCGGTCGGGCGGTGAGCGCGGGCCTACGCGCGATGGGCCTGACGCTCTTTGGCGACGATGCCCACCGGATGACCAATGTGACCGGCGTTTTCATCCCGGACGGTGTCGATAATGACCGCGTCCGCATTGCCATGCGCGACCATTTCGAGATTGAGATCGGCACCGCTTTCGGCCCGCTTCAGGGACGGATTTGGCGGATAGGGGCGATGGGTTATAATGCGATGCGGCACAAAGTGCTGATAACGCTGGGCGCGCTTGAAGCCTGCCTGATGCGCGAAGGCTTCAGCCTGCCCCCCGGTGCGGCGGTGCGCGCCGCGTTGAAGGCATGGGACGCATGAGCCTGCCTCGCGACCTTGTCGGCTATGGCCAGGCGCCGCCCGATCCGTGCTGGCCCGACGGCGCGTCTATCGCCGTGCAGTTCGTCATCAATTATGAGGAGGGGGCGGAAAACAGTGTCCTCAACGGCGACAAAGGGTCCGAAGCCTTCCTGTCCGAAATGGTCGGCGCCGTCAGCCACCCGGCGCGCGCCATGGCGATGGAAAGCCTGTATGAATATGGCAGCCGTGCGGGCTTCTGGCGGCTGCATCGCCTCTTTATCGATCGCGGCCTTCCGGTGACGGTTTTCGGCGTTGCCAATGCGATGGCGATGAACCCTGCAGCGGTCGATGCGATGCTGGCGGCTGACTGGGAAATCGCCAGCCACGGTCTTAAATGGATCGACTATCAATATGTGCCCGAAGATGTGGAGCGCGCCCATATCGCGCAGGCCATTGCCCTCCACCAAAGCCTCACCGGCGCGCGCCCGCTCGGCTGGTATCAGGGCCGCACCTCGCCAAATACCGGCCGTCTCGTCGCGCAGGAAGGCGGCTTCCTGTACGACGCCGACAGCTATGCCGACGACCTGCCCTATTGGGATCATCGGCATTCGCTGCTGAACGGCGGCAAGGCCCAGTTGGTCATCCCCTACACGCTCGATGCCAATGACATGAAGTGCGTCGCGCTCAACGGCTTTACCGAAGGCGACCAGTTCTTCCGCTATCTGCGCGACACGTTCGACCAATTGCGGGGCGAAGGCGGGCGCATGATGTCGGTCGGCCTGCACGGTCGCATTGCAGGGCGACCGGCGCGCGCCGCAGCGCTCGCCCGTTTCCTGGACCATGTCATCGCCAGCGGCGACGCCTGGGTCGCGCGCCGCATCGACATTGCCCGCCACTGGATGAAGGTATACCCCGCATGATGATTGACGATCCGATCCTGCTCGCCGAAGTCACCGCCGCCTTTGCGGAATATGAGCGCGCACTGATGACGGACGACGTGCCCGCGATGGACGCACTGTTCCACAATGCGCCGACCACCAACCGTTATGGCGTGGGCGAAGTGCTCTATGGCATTGAGGAAATCCGCGCGTTCCGCAAAGGGCGGGGCGGGTCGCCCCAACGCCGACTGGGGAAAGTCGCCATCACCGTCTATGGTGATGCGTTCGCGACCGCCGATGCGGAGTTTTTTCGCGAAAACAGCGATCGGCGCGGCCGCCAGACACAAAGTTGGGTCAAGTTCTCGGATGGCTGGAAGGTCGTTTCCGCCCATGTCAGTCTGGAGGGGAACACGCATTGAGCCGCCCCAAAAATGCCCTGTTCGACCATAGTCCCTGGGTGGAGGCGCGCGCCGACGCGCGCCCTTCGTCGGGGGATCGCCATGCCGATCTGATGGCGGTTGTCCATGATGCGACAGTCGAAGAACAATTGGCGCTGATCCGTGCCCATCCCGAATTGGCAGGCAAGGCGGCGATCGACAGGACGCTGACCGACGCATCCGCTGCCGAACAGGCATCCGCCGGGCTCGATCGCCTGACCAGCCAGGAATATGACCGCTTCCATGCCCTCAACGCGGCCTATCGGGAACGCTTCGATTTCCCCTTCATCATCTGTGTGCGGTTGACGGACAAAGCGGGGATATTGGCGGCGATGGAGCAGCGTCTGGGCAATGGTCGCGATGAAGAGGTCGCAACCGCGCTCGCCCAGATTGGCGAGATCGTCCGGTTGCGCCTGGAGCAGGGCGCATGAGCGCGGCCATCGGCCTGCCCGCGCTCGAAGCGGCGCTGGCGCGGCAACTCGTCCTGATCGGCCATGGCGGCACGGACTGGACGCGGCCGCGCGTCCACCGGGAAGGCCATGTCTATGATGTGGTCATCGTCGGCGGGGGGCAGAGCGGCCTGGCCGCCGCTTTCGGCCTGCTGCGCGAACGGGTTTCCAACATCCTCGTTATCGACGAAAATCCCGCCGGGCGGGAAGGGCCATGGGACACCTATGCGCGGATGATCACGCTGCGCACACCCAAGGATCTGAACCCCATCGACTTCGGTATTCCGGCGCTGACCTACCGCGCCTGGTGGGAAGCGCAGCATGGTGCCGCAGGCTGGGACGCGGTCGACAAGATCGCACGCGGCGACTGGATGGCCTATCTGCGCTGGTATCGGCATGTGCTGGCGCTGCCCGTCCGCAACGATACGAAGCTCGCCCTCATCGAGCCGCTCGGCGATGGCCTCCATCGCCTGCATCTTGACGGCCAGTCCCCTTTGCTGGCGCGCAAGATCGTGCTGGCAACCGGCATACAGGGCGGCGGTGAATGGTATACGCCTGCCATGATCCGCGATGCTTTGCCGCGCAGCCTTTATGCCCATACCAGCGAGCCAATCGATTTTGCCGCGCTCGTGGGTAAGCGGGTCGGCATATTGGGCGGCGGGGCGTCGGCCTTCGACAATGCGAATGCGGCGTTGGGTCTAGGCGTGCGCGAGGTCGATGTCTTCATTCGCCGCCCGGTACTGCCGCGCATCAACCCGATCCGCTTCATGGAGCAAGTCGGCTTCACCGGCCGCTATCCCGCGCTGTCGGACGCGGACAAATATGCGGTAATGGCGAGCTTCTTAGGTCACAACCAGCCGCCGACCAACGACACGTTCGATCGCGCGGCGAGTTGGCCCGGCTTCGCACTGCATCTGGGCGCGCCCTGGACGGGGGTGGAGGAACGCGACGGCGGCGTCCATGTGACAACGCCCGCAGGCGATTTCACGTTCGACTTCGTCATCCTGTCTACCGGCTTGGTCAGCGATCCCGGCCTGCGTCCAGAACTGGGCCTTGTCGCACAGCGCATAGCCCGCTGGGCCGATCGCTACACGCCGTCGCCGGGTATCTCCAACGCACTGATCGACGCCCATCCCTATCTCGGCAACGGCTTTGAACTGATGCCGCGCGAAGAAGGGCAGGGCGGTGCGCTCCACGGGCTGTTTGCGTTCAACTATTCCGCGCTCATCAGCCTGGGCCTTTCCGCCTCCGCCCTGTCTGGCCTACAAGCGGCGCTGCCCCGGCTGCTGCGCGGCATCACGGACCAGCTTTTTCTGGACGATCGTACGGCGTTGGTCGCTGACCTGCTGGCCTATGACGAGGCCGAATTTGTCGGGCAATGGCCGAAGCCAACAGAGGAAGCGGCGTGATGGTCAGCCTGTCCACCCATGTCCTCGACACCATTCATGGCTGCCCCGCCGTCGGCGTCGCATTGCGGCTCTTCGACGGGGAGGGGCAATTGCTGTTTGCTGCCGTAACGGACGCCGATGGCCGCTGCCCCGGTCTGCCTACGCTGGCACCGGGGCGCTATCGGCTGGAATTTGCCGTCGCGTCTTATTTCATTGAGCGAGGCGTCGTCCTTGCCGATCCGCCTTTTCTCGATCGCATCAGTGTCGAATTCGGCATGGCGGATGCGGGCCATTATCACGTCCCCTTGCTTGTATCGCCCTATGCCTATTCGACCTATCGGGGCAGCTAAGATGAGCATTCGTTTCCTGCTGGATGGCGAGCTGGTCGAGATCGTCAATGTCGATCCCACCGCGACCCTTCTAGACCATCTGCGCTACACCATGCGCCGGACCGGGACCAAGGAGGGTTGCGCCGAGGGGGATTGCGGCGCTTGCACCGTGCTGCTCGGCGATCTGCACGGTGACGCCATCCTCTGGCGTGCGGTCAATGCCTGCATCCTGTTCCTGCCGATGCTGGATGGCCGCGCGTTGTTGACCGTCGAAAGTCTGGCCCCCGACGGCGCGCTCAATCCGCTCCAGGCCTGCATGGCCGCCAATGGCAGTTCGCAATGCGGCTTCTGCACGCCGGGTTTCGTCATGTCGCTTTATGGCCGTTGCGTGGGGGCCAGCGGCCATGACCTGCCGGTCGCCGACGTCCTGGCAGGCAATCTGTGCCGCTGTACAGGATATGGCCCGATATTGGCGGCGGCCGATGCCACCGGCCCGCTGGAGCGCGACGACACAGCGGTCATCTCGGCGCTCAAAGCTCTGTCGGACACACCGGCCGTATCGGGACAGCATGGCAACCAACGCTGGTTCGCGCCCCGCAGTAGCGCAGCGCTGGCCGACCTGCTGGTCAACTATCCTGACGCGCGGATGGTGGCGGGTGCCACCGATGTCGGTCTCTGGGTGACAAAGGGGCTACGCCATATCGACACCTTGATCTTTCTTGGTGATATCGTCGAATTGCAGGCGATCGAGGAAAGCCCTGCGGGTATCCGGCTGGGCGCTGGCGTGCGCTATGCCGATGTGCATGCTGCCTTTGCGCGCCTGCATCCCGACCTGGGAGAACTGACGCGACGGATCGGTGGATTGCAGGTCCGCAATGCCGGAACCGTCGGCGGTAATATCGCCAACGGATCGCCAATCGGCGACGGGCCGCCTGCGTTCATTGCGCTGGGCGCTGAACTGACGCTGCGCAGCCGTGACGGACGACGAACGATGGCGTTGGAAGAGTATTTTCTCGACTATGGCAAACAGGACCGCCGCCCGTGGGAATTTGTTGAAAGTCTCTGGATCCCGTGTCCCGACCCTGATGCCATCCTTCATATCACCAAATTGTCGCGTCGTTTCGACAGCGATATTTCGGCGGTTTGCGGCGCCTTTCACTTGACTGTGCAGGGCGGTACCATCAGCGCCGCGCGCATCGCCTTTGGCGGCATGGCGGGCACCCCCCGTCGCGCGCCGCTATGCGAAGCCGCGCTGGTTGGGCAATCTTTTACGCTGGCGACGATGGAACGGGCCGCCGCCGCCCTGCGTACCGACTATGCCCCGCTCAGCGACGTTCGAGGCTCCGCCGCCTACCGTCTCGACGCCGCCGCAAACTTGCTATTGCGCCTGTGGCATCGAGAACAGGGGCAGGTCGTGTCGGTCCTTGACTTGGACGCCGTCCATGGCTGATCGTGATCCCGCATGGCGCGTGCTGCCCAAGCCATCGCACCCGCATGACAGTGCCCATCTCCATGTCACCGGCACCGCGCGCTATGTCGATGACGGGCCAGAATCCTCCGATATGCTCCACCTCGCCTTTGGCCAGAGCACCTATGCCCATGCCCGCATCCGCGCCATGGACCTCTCCGCCGTCTACGCGGCGGAGGGCGTGATGCATGTATTCACCGCGGCCGATATAGTCGGCGCGAACGATGTCAGTCCGGTTGCGGGCGATGATCGCTTGCTGGCCGATGGTGAGGTCATCTACGTTGGACAAGCCATCTTCCTGGTCGCCGCCACCAGCCAGCGCGCAGCGCGCAAGGCCGCACGGCTCGCCAGGATCGACTATGAACCGCTCCCCGCCTGCCTCACGATTGAGGCCGCGCAGCTATCGAATTCGCTTATCGAACCGACCCAGCGCATGGCGCGCGGCGATGCCGATGGAGCGCTGGCCGCCGCGCCCCATAGCCTGATCGGCACCTTTGACATGGGCGGGCAGGATCATTTCTATCTGGAAGGCCAGGTCGCGGTCGCGACGCCCGGTGAGGATGGCCAGATCCATCTGCTCTGCTCCACCCAGCATCCCAGCGAAGTCCAGCATCTGGTCGCCCATATGCTTCACCGCAGTTCCGCCGATGTTACGGTAGAGGTGCGTCGCATGGGCGGTGCCTTTGGCGGCAAGGAGACGCAGGCCGCCTTGTTCGCGGCGGCGGCGGCGCTGGTGGCTGACAGGACGGGGTGCCCCGCCAAATTCCGCTGCGACCGCGACGACGACATGGTGATGACCGGCAAGCGCCATGCTTTCCGCATTGCTTATGATGTCGGTTTCGATGCGCAGGGCCACCTCCTTTCGCTACATCTGCGCCTCGCCTCGCGCTGTGGTGCTACGGTCGATCTGTCCCCGGCGATCAACGACCGGGCGATGTTCCATGCCGATAATTGCTACTGGCTGCCCGATGTCGAAATTCTGTCGGAACGCCTCAAGACCAACACCGTGTCCGACACTGCCTTTCGCGGCTTTGGCGGGCCGCAAGGGATGTTGGCAATAGAGCGCATCATGGATGATGTCGCTGCGCATCTGGGCCTTGATCCGCTGGCGGTGCGGTGCGCCAATCTTTACGGCCCTGGTCGCGATGTCGCGCCCTATGGCATGACGATCGCCGACAATATCGCGCCGCAACTCATCGCTCGTTTGCGCGCCGATGCCCGATATGACCAGCGTAGCGCCGCGATCAACGCCTTCAACGCCACAAGTCCCATCATCAAGCGCGGGATAGCGCTTACGCCAGTCAAATTTGGGATCAGCTTTACCACCACTCATCTGAACCAGGCTGGCGCGCTGGTGCTGGTCTATGCCGACGGCTCGATCCAGATCAACCATGGCGGCACGGAAATGGGGCAGGGACTCTACATCAAGGTGGCGCAGGTGGTCGCCGATGTCTTTGCCGTACCGATCGACCGGGTGCGGATCACCGCCACCCGCACCGACAAGGTGCCCAATACCTCGGCCACCGCTGCCTCGTCGGGCGCTGACCTGAACGGCATGGCCGCCTATAATGCGGCGATGACGATCCGTGACCGACTAACCGGATTTTTGGCGCGCACATTCGACTGTGCCGACACGGACGTCCACTTCACTCCGGACGGGGTAATAGCCGGGAGCGAGCGCCTGACCTTCGCCCAACTGTGCCGCAAGGCGCATATCGGCCGGATATCGCTGGCCGCCACCGGCTATTATGCTACGCCGGGCATAGCCTATGACCGTGCCGTGCATCAGGGGCGGCCCTTCTATTATTTTGCCTATGGCGCGGCGGTGGCGGAGGTCGCGATTGATACGCTGACCGGCGAGCATAAAATACTGGCCGTCGATATCCTCCATGACGTCGGCCGATCGCTCAATCGGCAAATCGACATTGGCCAGATCGAAGGCGGGTTCATCCAGGGACAAGGCTGGTTGACCACCGAGGAACTGATCTTCGATGATCAAGGTCGGTTGCTCACCCATTCGCCCGCCACCTATAAAATCCCCACTGCATCGGACCGGCCCGACCATATGACGATCAGCCTGTGGGATGGCGAGAATGTCGAGCCGACGATAAACCGATCGAAGGCAGTCGGCGAACCACCCTTCATGCTCGCCATCTCGGTCTTTTCGGCGTTGACCCGCGCCGTCGCAGCGGTCGCGCCGGATGCGCGCGCGCTCCCCCGCCTCGACGCCCCCGCCACCCCCGAACGCATATTGCGCGCTGTGACGGAGCATCGCGCGCGATGAGCGAGTGGCTGGGCTGGCTGAGGTGCGTTGCAGGCAAGGCACCGAGCGCTTTGATCAGCATCGTGGCAAGCGAAGGCTCCGCGCCGCGCGGGGCGGGAACGCGGATGCTCGTTACCGAGGAGGCGCTTCATGGCACGATCGGCGGCGGCCAATTGGAATATCGCGCAGTGGAGCAGGCACGCGCCATCCTTGCGCATTCGCCGGGCCATTGGCGGGTGCAGGATTATCCGTTGGGGCCATTGCTGGGCCAATGTTGCGGCGGGCGGGTGCGGTTGTTGATCGAACATCTCGATCCCACAGCCATGGACTGGCTGGCGGATGCGGCGGACGAACGCATTCTCGTCTCGACCTTCCTGCCGGACCGGGTGGACCGGCATGTGAGCGACCATGCCCTGCCATCCGGCCTGTCGGCGCGCGGCGATCGTCCTCGCGCGGGCGACAGTCTGGCGGAAATTATCGGGCAGCACCGCCGCCCGCTTTACCTGTTCGGCGCTGGCCATGTTGGTCAGGCCATCGCTCGCTACGCCGCCAGTCTGCCCTTTCGGTTGTCCTGGTTTGACACCCGCCCGGCATTCGAGATGATCGAGGGCGTCACCGTGGTCCCAGAAGCGGCGATCGAGCAATGCGTCGCAGACGCGCCCGATGACGCGGCCATCCTCATCCTGACCCACGATCATGGCCTCGATTATCGCCTGACCCACGCAGCGCTCAGCCGTCCGCCCTGCGCCTTTACTGGCCTGATCGGTTCCGCCACCAAAGGTGCCCGCTTTCATGCCCGGCTCACGCGCGATGGCATTGATGCGCAGGCGCGCGCACGGCTGACATCGCCGATCGGCGTGCCGGGCGTCGTGGGCAAGGAACCCGATGTCATCGCCATCGCCGTGCTGGCCCAACTGTTGCAATTGAGGGTGGCATGACAATCCGGGGCTTTCGCGGTGAACTCCTGTCGGTTTCGCGCGATCCCTATCACTACGACGATGTCATCCGCCATGAACCAGATGGGTTGCTGGCGATCGAGGATGGCATTGTCGTCGCGCGGGGCGACTATGCGACGCTAGCGGGTCGCTATCCTGGCCTCGCGATCGAGCATCTCCCTGGCCTGATCGTCCCCGGCTTCATCGACGCCCATGTCCATTATGCGCAGATGGACCATATCGCCTCGCACGGCGAACAATTGCTCGACTGGCTGGATCGCCATATCTTCCCGGCTGAAAAGGCCTTTGCCGACCGCGCCCATGCCGATCGCACGGCGGGCCTGTTTCTGGACGAACTGCTGCGCAACGGCACGACCAGTGCGCTCGTTTTTCCCACCGTACATGCCCATTCGGTCGATGCCCTGTACGACGCGGCGCTCAGCCGGAACATGCGCATCCAATCGGGCAAGATATTGATGGATATGGGACCGGACGGGCTGGCCGACACGGTCGAGAGTGCGCGCGACGAGAGCGACGCGCTGATCCGGCGCTGGCGTGGCCGTGGGCGGCTCGGCTATGCGGTGACGCCGCGCTTTGTCCTCACCTCCTCGGACGCACAGTTGCAGGTCGCGGGTGCTTTGCTCGCCGATCATCCCGACATATTGCTGCACACGCATCTGGCCGAGAATCTGCGCGAATGTGCCGCCGTGGCGGATCGTTTTCCAACGGCGCAGGATTATCTCGACGTCTATGACCGCTTCGGTCTGGTTGGCAATCGATCGGTTTTCGCCCATGGCGTCCACCTGTCCAACCGCGCCTGTACCCGGCTTGCCCAAAGCGGCGCGGGGATTGCGGTCTGCCCCAGTTCCAACCTGTTTCTGGGGTCGGGCTTCTTCGACTTCGGGCAGGCGGATGCTCATGGCGTGCGCATCGGCCTTGGCACCGATGTCGGCGCGGGCACCTCCTTCTCCTTGCTCCATACCGCAGGTCTGGCCTATCAGGCTGCCCTGTCGCGTCATTATCCGCTCGATCCGTTCCGCGCCCTCTATCTGGCGACAGCGGGCAGTGCTGCGCTGCTCCACATTGACGACCGTGTTGGCGGTCTCGAACCGGGGCAAGAGGCCGATTTCATCCTACTCGACTGTGCAGCCACCCCGCTGCTGGCGCGCCGCACGGAAAAAGCCACGCTTGCAGAACGTCTCTTCGCGCTGCAAATCCTCGGTGACGACCGCGTCATCGCGCGGACCTATATCATGGGCCAATGCGCCTGGGACCGACAAGGCACAGTATCATGACCGATCTCGACAGCTTCATCATCGGCCTGCCCAAGGCCGAACTTCATCTCCATATCGAGGGCAGCCTGGAGCCGGAACTGATGTTCGCTCTTGCCAAACGCAATGGCGTCGCCATCCCCTATACCAGTGTGGAGGATGTGCGAGCCGCCTATGCTTTTGGCAATTTGCAGGATTTTCTCGACATTTATTATGCCGGAGCGAATGTACTGCGGACGCAGCAGGACTTTCATGATCTAGCCGCCGCCTATTTCGATCGCGCGGTGGCAGACGGCGTTGTCCACGCCGAACTCATGTTTGATCCGCAGACCCATACGGATCGCGGCATCCCCTTCGCCGTGGTCATCGAAGGGCTGCTGTCCGCTTGTGGAGACGCGCAGGCGCGCCACGGCATCAGCAGCGCGCTCATCCTCTCCTTCCTGCGCCACCTGAGCGAAGAGGCGGCGTTTGAAACGCTGGCCGCCGCCGACCCCTGGCTCGACCGGATCGCCGCCGTCGGTCTCGATTCCTCCGAAAACGGCCATCCGCCCGAAAAATTCGCCCGCGTATTCGCGGCAGCAAGGGCCAAGGGTCTGCGCCTGACCGCCCATGCCGGCGAAGAAGGCCCGCCCGCCTATGTCTATGAGGCGCTGGACCTGCTCCATGTCGACCGGATCGACCATGGCAATCGCGCTTTGGAGGATGATGCGCTGGTCGAACGGCTAATGCGGGAGGAGATGACGCTCACTGTCTGCCCGCTCTCCAACCTCAAACTGTGCGTCGTGGGCGATCTGGCCGATCATCCCATCGACCGGATGCTGGACCTCGGCCTGTGCGCCACAATCAATTCGGACGATCCGGCCTATTTTGGCGGCTATATCGCCGACAATTATCGCGCTGCCGCGGCGGCGCGCGGCCTCACCCGCTCGCAACTTGGTCAGTTGGCCCGCAACAGCTTCACCGGGTCGTTCCTACCGGCCGACGCTATCGCCGCCCATCTTAAACGACTGGACGCCTATCTATGAGGCTGCTCGCGACCCTTCTCGTGCTGCTCCTGACCATCGGTCTCGCCCATGCCGACACACCCCGGCGCAAGGTCATTATCGACGATGAGGGCTTTGCGCTCATGCACCTCATGCTGTTGGAGGCACCCGACGTTGATGTGCTGGGCATCACCACCGTATCCGGCAATATATGGGCCAATCGCGCCACGGCCATGGCGCTGCGCGGACTCGAAATCGTCAACCGCACCGACGTGCCGGTCGCGCAGGGCGCGACCTATCCGCTGTTGAACTCGGAAGGCCTGACCGATCGCTGGGAAGCCCTCTATGGCAAGCTGACATGGAAGGGGGCGTGGATGAAACAGTGGGTCGAACCGACCCAGCAAAGCACGCCACCCTATTTCGGTCCCGATGATCCAGTGAACCTGCCCGAAGGCAATCCAACGACCAAGGCGCGCGACGAGATCGCCGCCAATTTCCTGATCCGCATGGTCCGCCAATATCCCGGCGAAGTGACGATCATCGCCGCCGGACCGCTCACCAATCTCGCGCTCGCCCAGCGGCTTGACCCCGCCTTCGCCACCCTGGCAAAGGAACTTGTCTATATGGGCGGCTCGCTCAATCCCCGGCAGACACTGGACAATCGCGCCGCCGCCGATTTCGCCCGCGAATTCGTTAACACGCCGCGCCGCGAATTCAACATCCGCTTCGATCCCGAAGCTGCCAGCATCGTGGCGCGCAGTCCGTGGAAAGCGATCATCGTGGTGCCGGTCGACCCTTCGACCGGCACGCAGCGCAGCCAGTCGCTGCTCGACCGCATGGCAAAGTCCGCCAGCCCTGACCTTGCCCGCTTCATCGGCGCGCTGGAACCCGGGTTCCCGCTGTGGGACGAGATCGCGGCGGGCGTCTGGCTCGACCCGACCCTCGTGACTGATCAACAGACCCTCTATGTCGATTATAACAGCCAGTTCGGCCCCGGCTATGGCGATATGCTTTCCTGGTTCGCGCCCTATCGCCCCGGCCTTGGCGAACAGCCCGCCACCGTCATACGCACGATCGATGCAGCCCGATTGGAAGCCTTGATGATCCGCCTGATGGCCAACAGCCAAGTGAAAATGACCGTCGCCAGCCAGTCTTCCCGACCCTAGGATACGCCTATGACGATCAAGCTCATCTGCCTTGATGCCGACGACACGCTCTGGCATAACATGCGGCATTTCAACGCGACCGAAGAGGCGCTGGTGGCCATGCTCCAGCCCTTTGCCGACACCCATATCGCCCGTGACACGCTCAACGCCTGCGAAGGGCGCAACCCCAAACTTTACGGCTATGGTGCCAAGGGTTTCACCCTCTCGATGATCGAGACGGCGGCCGAACTGGCCGGGGATCAGATTTCCAAAACGATGATCGAGGAGATATTGGCCGCCGGGCGCGCGTTGCTCGCGCATCCGGTTGATCTGTTCGACGATGTGGCTGACACGCTGGCGGCGCTGGCCCATCGGGGTCAGCTCGTCCTCGTGACGAAGGGCGACCTGCTGCACCAGGAATCGAAGCTGGCAGCGTCAGGGCTGGGTGACCTGTTCAGCGGAATCGAAATCGTCAGCGACAAGACGGAAAACACCTTCCGTCGGGTGTTCGCCCAATATGGCGTCGCCCCCGACGAGGCGATCATGGCGGGTGATTCCATGCGATCCGATATCCATCCGGCACTGGAGGCGGGGGCGTGGGCCGCCTACATCCCACAGGAAGGTGCCTGGGTTCATGAAATCGCGGCGTCTCCTTCCGATCACCCCCGCTTCCGTCAACTCGACCGGCTCGCCCTGCTACCTGACCTGATTGATACGATCGGTTAAAGATCGTCGGCACCCAGCCAATGTTCGGTTTGCGGCGGCAGATATCGGGCCATACGGTCGAGCAACAGTTCAGGATCATCATCGATCAGCAGCATTGCCCGGTGCCGGGGCTGGAGGAATCCTTCCCGTACCACGGAATCGATGAAGGTCGACATCGGCGTATAGAAGCCGTTGACGTTGAGCAGCCCACAGGGCTTTTCGTGATAACCAAGCTGCGACCAGCACCAGGCCTCGAATATCTCTTCCAGCGTACCGATGCCGCCGGGAAGGCACAGGAACCCATCGGCAAATTGCGCCATCATTGCCTTGCGTTCGTGCATCGTCTTGACGACGTGCAACTCGGTAAGCCCTGGATGGTCATGCTCGCGCGCACGTAGCGCTTCGGGGATGACGCCGATCACCTCGCCGCCAGCCGCGCAGACCGTATCGGCGATCACCCCCATCAACCCTACCATGCCGCCGCCATAGACAAGGCCGATGCCGCGCTCTGCCAACAGCCTGCCGACTTGTTCGGCGGCTTCACGATAGACAGGGGAATGGCCGGGCGAGGAACCTAGATAGACGCAAATTCGCATGACGCTCCCCGCATTTTAGCTCAGCCGCTCAGGCACCGACAGGGCTTCCTCGACAATGGCATCCTTCGTGCCGACTGCTTCCCAGGGGAAGACGAACCAGCGCTTATCCTCATCCCGGTCGATCATCTGTGCCCAATAGTCTACCGTCACGCGAGACCGGCTGTTGGTCACGATGACTGCGAAGCGCAAATTGTCGTCCTGGCACCCATTGTCGGCGAGCAAGCGCCGCACATAGTCGATCGTGCCGCCACTATCGTTGATGTCATCGATGAACAGCAATCGCTGGCCCGTAGCGCTCTTGGCCGCGACCTTGGCCAGGAGCTCGTCGGCAAAGCCCGGCACCTTGGAGCTATGGTCTATCGAGAGCATGGGCAGTTGCGTCTGGTGTGAGATATACACTGCGGGGACCAGACCGCCGCGCCCGATGCCGATGATGAAATCGGGTTTCCAGTCGCTTTGGTCGATCAACTGCGCCAGGCTTTGCACATCGGCCAGAAAGGCATCGTTGGTGATATAATGAAGGTGCGGCTTAGCCGATTCATGCATGACAGTTCAGTCCATTGGCGATCAAGGTTGGATATCCCGATATCGGTTCTGCACGGATTGGGCAAATGGCAGCGGACACAGGCTCACTCTTCGGCAGTGCCGTCGATCGATATCGGGTAGCTGAGTTGCGGGAAGCCGGTCTCTATCTCCTGCAATACGATACCCGCTGCATAGGAAGGTGTGCGCGCCGATGCCGTGCATAGCGCCAGCGTCATGGGCCGCAAGATCGGGTCCGAAATCTTGGTGAAGGACAGGATGCCGCGCCGAACCTCCGTGATGACGTCGAGTGACGTCAATATGCCGATGCCGACCCCTTGCGTCACCAACGAGGTGATCATCTGGATATTGTCGGACGACACCGCCCGGTCGATCTGCACGCCTGTCGCCCCTTCCAGCACGGCGATCTGCTCGTAAACGGCCAGCGGTTCGGCTGGAACGATCAATTTCGATCCGACACAGCTCGAAAAGCGCGCCTCGCGCTTGGCACCGAGCTGATGTCCTGCCGGGGTGACGAAGCCAAGCACGATCTCCACAAAGGCGCGTACCGCCAGGTCACGAACCGTCTGCGGCTCGAAGAAAATGCCGAAATCGACCTCGCCGCGTACCGTCGCCTGACGCACCGCATCATTTTCGAGCACCCGGACACCGATCGTAATGCCGGGATATTTGGTCTGGAGCGCTTGGATCGCCGTCGGGATATAGCCCTTTGCCAGAGCGTCGATGACCGCGATGTCGACATGGCCGCGCTTGAGACCGCGCAGATCCTCTATTTGCGCCCGAACATCGACCAGATTCTTTTGCCATTTGGTGCCCGCCGCCATCATGACCTCGCCTGCGGCGGTCAATCGCAGACCCGTCGGCAGCCGCTCAAACAACGGCACGCCTAGCGTGGCCTCGACATTTAATATCTGCCGATCGATCGCCGAAGCCGACACATTGAGTTCGTCGGCGGCGCGCCGGATCGATCCCAGTCGGCCTACCGCTATGAAATAGCGTAAAAAACGTGAAAGTGCCGGCATACCCACCCTATTTTTTGCAACACTGCGTCGAATTCATTGCATTTGATCGCATCACGTCAAGTCCTTAGTTGCAATGCAACAGAGCGTCTTGAGATGCGTCCAATGGATCTGGGGTGTGCAGAACCCCAATAATCGTGCGGACAGGGATGGCGGTACGTAACCGCATTGGGGGAAGCATGATGGGGCAGTTGCGCGTGCAAGAAGAGGGCTGCGACCTGGTGGCGTGCGCACGTCATTACCCTGGGCCGGGCGTCTCTGATGGTCTCAAAGTGATGTTGGTCGCTCCCTCTGCCTAACAAGCGCCTGCCGAGGCGAAGACGAGAGGGATCGATCAGCGTGACGGCCGTTCAAAGTAGCCGCTCTGAGGCCCATAAATAGTCTGTAAGAACATAAATTATCACAAGAAAATGGAGAGGAGCAGGCGAGGGTAACCAGCGGGGTGACGGTATATTTGCTGCCCCTGCGCACTAGGGGGATAATATATAGATGGCGAAATTTCACGGATTGAGCGCGCCGAGCAGCGGGTCGTACGCATCACTGACTTTGTTCACGGCCGGCCTGCTGGCCTGCACGGCGCTGACGTCGCCTGTCCAAGCGCAGGATGGTCTACCTGCCGACGCCCCGGAGCAGGGGGCAGACATCGTCGTGACGGGTGCGCTCGAAGCGCTGCCGCTCAAGGATGTCGGTTCCATTTTTGGCTTCAAAAAGACGCTCCTGGAAACCCCGCGCTCCGCCTCGACCATTAGTAGCGAGCAGATCGAACGGTTCGGCATCACCAATATCTACGATCTCGTCGCCCAGTCGCCCGGCACCTTCACAAACAGCTTCTTTGGTGTCGGCGGCGCGCTAGACATTCGCGGCACACCTGGCGAAGTCTATTTCCGCGGTGTCCGCCGTCTCGACAATCCCGGCAATTATCCCACCCCAATCGGCGCGTCCGAACGGATCGACATCGTCCGCGGTCCATCGTCCCCGATTTATGGTCCATCCAAGACCGGGGGCTATATGAATTTCGTGCCCAAATCGGCACGGGTCGCCGGCGGCGCATTGATGGGCGCGTCCGAAGGAGAGGTTAGCTATACGCGCGGCAGTTGGGACTATAATGTTCTGAAAGCCCAGGTGCGCGGCCCGGCGAAAATCGGCGCTGCCGAGTTTGGCTATAGCCTCTATGCCGAAATCGAGGATTCAGGCAGCTATTATAACAATATGTCGACCAAGCAGACGATCCTGGAAGCCGCCTTCGACAATCAGCTTACCGACAGCCTCCGCATCGAATTTGGAGGCATGTATCATAATTTCAAAGGCCAGCAGAATGGCGGCTGGAATCGCCTGACCCAGGATCTGGTCGATAACGGCACCTACATCACGGGGACCGCCAAGCCGCTCGATACTAACGGCGACGGGCAGTTGTCGCCAAGCGAATTCAACGCTGGCGGTAATTTCAACCCATTCGGTACGTTCGGGTGCGGTGGCGGCAGCACGTCCGCGGCATCCTTCACCGACGCCTGTCTTACCAGTACCTATCCCAACCTGGCACTGGAAAATACCGGCACCACGAAGCTCAGCCGCCGCAATGTCTTGACCGGCAAAAATGATCGTCTCGATAATATTGCGAAGACAGGATATTTCGACATCATTTTCGCGCCCGAAGGTGGCTACGAGATCAAGAACCAATTATTCTACGACGGCATCGATAATATGAACGAGAATGCCTATGGATTCTCGCAATTCCATAAGAGCTGGGTGATCGAAGACAAGATCGTGGTGGCCAAAAGTTTCGATACCACGGCTGGTAAAATCTCTATCCAGGCATCCCCTTCGGTGCGCTATACCAAATTCCTCCATGGCGATGATTTCAACTATGAATATTTTCACCGTGTTGATCTGACCCAAGGCTATACGCCGCTGTCCGATCGTTTGCTGTCGACGGAATGCGATTGCGATTATGCCAACTATATGAAAGGCCATTTCGTCGATTACGGCATGGCCGGTCTCGCCGACATCGATTTTAATTTCGGGCTCGGCCTGGTTCTGGGCGCGCGCTACGACAAGGTGCATGTCGAATCCACCAGCATCGTCGAAAAGCTGGAAAACGTGCCTGACGTCATTTCGGGTTCGGGCAGCAAGGGTGGCTGGTCATGGAATGCCAGCGCTTCCTACAAACTGCCCTTCGGTGTCATTCCCTATGTGACGGCTTCGCGCCAGACGACGGTGATTGCGGGGCAGGGGTCGGAAATCGATGCCGCGACTGCTGCGGGCGAGACCTTCCTTACGGCCTCCAAACTCTATGAAGCCGGTATCAAGGGCAGCTTCCTCAACAACATGCTCTATGGCGCGGTATCGGTCTACAAGCAGGAGCGGACGGACCATAATATCCAGTCGTCGACCGTCAACCAGTCGGTCGAGACCGAGGGTGTCGAGGCGGAGTTCCGCTGGTCGGTGGACAAGCATTTCCTGGTAACGGGTGCCTACACCCATACGGTCGTCACCAACCTGACCTTCCTGGACGCTGGTTCCACTTTCAGCTTCTTTGGGATCGAGGATCTGGTGAATGTCAGCGACCCGACACTGACGCTCGGCGGGCAGGTCGGCGGCCTGGTGCCCATCCCCAACAAGGCGGCCGCAGCGCGCGCGGGTATTCCCAAGAATCTCTATTCGCTGACAGGCACCTATTCATTCGACAGCGGGCTCGCCTTCTCGGCCAGCGTGGTCAAGGTGGACTCGGTCTTTTCGGGCCAGTCGCGGGTTGTGAAGCTGCCCGCCTATACACTGGTCGATGTCGGCGTATCCTATGAGATGGACAAATGGCTGTTCCGTCTGAACATCAAGAACCTGACCAACGAAACCTATTATCGCGCCAACTTCACGGAGTTGTTCGGCAGCACCATCGTCCTGCCCGAACGGCCACGCAGCTTCCAGGCGACGATTTCTCATAAATTCTGATCGGCAAGGGAGACGTCGGCCGGTGGCCGCGTCTCCCGCTCATAGAAAGGATAGGCCGTCATCATTCGCTTTCTGATACGTACCGCCACGCTGGCCAGTGCCTGCCTCCTTTCGCTGCCGCTTGGCGCAGCCCCGGTGGCCCCGGCTGATATTACCCATTGCACGCCCGGTGGTGCCTGCTCCACGCCGTTGCCGGTCCGTGTCGTCATCGTCACGATGTTCGAAATCGGTGAGGATAGCGGCGACAAGCCCGGCGAGTTTCAGCTCTGGAAGGAAAGGCGGCATCTCGATATGCGCATCCCCTTTCCTCAGTCCCATCATGACCTCTATTATGATCCCAAGACCCAGGTGCTCGGCATGGTGACCGGCATGGGCAATATCAAATCAGCAACGGCGACCATGGCACTGGGCCTGGATCAGCGGTTCGACCTGTCCCACGCCTATTGGCTGGTCGCGGGCATTGCAGGCATCGATCCGCAAGACGCATCGATCGGGTCGGCGGCCTGGGCGCGTTATCTGGTCGACGGCGACCTCGCCCATGAAATCGACGCGCGCGAAATTCCCGCAGACTGGAAGAGCGGCTATTTCGCGCTGCACAGCAAGGGGCCCGCCGATCCCAGCCCACCCGTCAGCCAGGGTGAGATTTTCGAGATCAACCCCGCCCTGCGCGATTGGGCCTATGATCTCACCAAGGACATGGTTCTGCCCGACGATCCTTCGATCCAGAAGGAAAGGGCGCGCTTCACGAACCATCCCATGGCGCAAAAGCCGCCCTTCGTGCTCAAGGGCGACCAACTGGCGGCGATGACCTTCTGGCACGGCGCGCGCCTGACCGACTGGGCCAACGACTGGGTCGATTATTGGACGCAGGGGAAGGGCGAATTCGTCACCTCCGCCATGGAGGAAACAGGTTCCTATCAGTCGATCGTCTATCTTGATCAGATCGGCCGCGTGGACAAGAATCGGTTCATGGTGCTGCGTGCGGGCAGCAACTTCACCATGCCGCCGCCCGGCGACACCGCCGCCCATTATCTGCTGACCGAAAATGAAGGTTATGCAGGCATGACCGCCGCGCTCGAAAGTCTCTATCTGGTCGGGTCCAAAGTGGTAGACGAACTGGTCGGCCATTGGGATCGTTATGAAAAGACCGTGCCCCAATAGCATGGGTCTTTCCGTCATCCGCAACGCCGACATTCTGGTCTGCATGGATGATCCCCGGCGGGAAATCGCGCATGGGGCGGTCGCGTTCCGGGATGGGGTCATCCTTGCGGTAGGGACGACCGCTGAACTAGTGCCATGGGTGGCGCAGGCCGATGCGGTGATCGATGCATCCGGGTGCGTAGTGACGCCCGGCCTCGTCAACACCCACCATCATCTCTATCAGTCGCTGACCCGTGCGCTGCCCGGCGCGATCAACGCTTCGCTGTTCGACTGGCTCAAGCGCCTCTACCCGATCTGGGCACATTATCGGCCTGATGACGTCTTTGCCGCGACCCAGCTTGGCCTTGCCGAACTGGCGCTGTCGGGCTGCACCCTGACGTCCGATCACCTTTACCTTTTTCCCAATGGCGTGACCCTGGACGACACCATCGCCGCCGCGCAGGGGATCGGCATACGCTTCCATCCCACACGCGGGGCGATGAGCGTAGGGACAAGCGCCGGCGGCCTGCCGCCCGACAGTCTGGTCGAGGATGAGCGCACGATCCTCAACGACACGATCCGCGTAATCGACCGTTTCCATGATGCCAGCGACGGCGCCATGGTCCGCGTCGGCGTCGCGCCCTGCTCGCCCTTTTCCGTCAGCCAGGGCCTGATGCGCGACGCGGCGCTGCTGGCGCGCGACAAAGGCGTGATGCTCCACACCCATCTGGCGGAGGATGCCGATGATGTGGCTTTCTCGCTCGAACGCTTCGGCTGCCGTCCCGGCGATTATGCCGAAAGCCTGGGTTGGACCGGCCCGGACGTCTGGCACGCCCATTGCGTCCAACTCGACGCGCGGGAAATCGTCCTGTTCGCGCGCACCGGCACGGGCATCGCCCATTGTCCCTGTTCCAACTGCCGCCTGGGGTCGGGCATCGCGCCGCTCAAGGCGATGTTCGAACAGGGCGTGTCGCTCGGCCTTGGCGTCGATGGATCGGCCTCCAGCGACAGCGGGAACCTGTTGCTCGAAGCGCGGCAGGCAATGCTGCTCCAACGAGCGGTCGGCGGCCCCGCCGCTTTCGATCCGCGCGACGCTTTGTTCATCGCGACCCGTGGTGGCGCGCAAATGCTGGGGCGTCCCGACTGCGGCATGATCGCGCCAGGAAAGCGGGCCGATATCGTCCTGTGGGACGGTGTGAACTTCGGCTCGACGGGAGCGTGGGACAAAGTCGCAGGCCTGATCCTTAGCCCCCCCGCAGGCGCGCGCGACGTGTTTGTCGAAGGCCGCGCTGTGGTGCGTGACGGCCAACTGGTGCAGGCCGATCGCGCCACGATCCTGCGCGCGGCCGATCGATCGCTCTCCCGCCTTATGAGCCTGGCCTGATGGCCGCCCATTCTCCGCCGTCTCGCCCGTGGAGTGCTCCATGACCCCAACCTCTCATCTGGCCATCAAAGCCGACATCGCCACGCCCAGCCGCACAATGACGGGGGCGGAGGCCCGCGATCCCGATTATTTTCCAGGGCTTGCGGTCGCGATCCCGCTTGGTGTCCAGCATGTCCTGGCGATGTTCGTCAGCAACCTGACCCCGGCGATCATCGTGGCTGGCGCGGCCGGTTTCGGTGTGGGATCGGCTGATCCGGCACCCATGATCTACATGATTCAGATGGCCATGCTCTTTGCAGGCATCGCCACGCTGATACAGACCATCGGCCTCGGCCCGGTCGGCGCGCGCCTGCCGCTCGTTCAAGGCACCAGCTTCGCCTTCCTGCCGGTGATGATCCCGATCGTCGCGGGGCAGGGGGTCGCCGCGATGGCCCAACTGACCACGGCCGCCATATTCGGCGGTCTGTTTCACGCCTGCATCAGCAGTTGCATCGGCCGCATCCGCTTCGCCCTGCCGCCGATGGTCACGGGGCTGGTCGTGCTGATGATCGGCCTGTCGTTGATGCGGGTGGGGGTGCAATATGCCGCAGGTGGCGCGGCAGTGCAGGGCACACCCGCCTATGGCGCGGCCATGAGCTGGATGCTCGCGGGCGTCGTCGTGGTCGTGACACTGGGCCTGAGCTTCTATGGGCGCGGCCTATGGTCGACGGCTTCGGTGCTGCTGGGCCTGGTCGCGGGCTATGCCGTCGCTGCGGCAATGGGGCGCGTGTCGCTTGCCCCGGTAGAAACCGCCGGGTGGTTCATGGTCCCGCAGCCCTTCCATTTCGGCTTCGCCGTGTCGTTCCCCGCGATATTGGGCTTCTGCCTGATGGGTTTCATCTCCGCGATCGAATCGATCGGCGCTGTATCGGCGATCTGCGAGGGGAGTGGCGGGCGCCCCGCCACCGACCGCGAACTGATCGGCGCGACCAGCGCGGACGGTTTGGGGACGGCGCTGTCGGGCATCTTCGGGGCGATGCCCAACACATCCTTCAGCCAGAATGTCGGGCTGATCGCGATCACGGGCGTTATGAGCCGTCATATCGTGACGATCGGCGCGCTGTTCCTCATCCTGTGCGGCCTTGCGCCAAAGATCGGGGCGTTCATCACCACCATCCCGATCGAGATATTGGGCGGCGGGGTGATCGTCATGTTCGGCATGGTCGCATCGGCGGCACTCTCGATCCTGTCCGGCGTCGATTGGTCGCAACGCAACATGCTGATCTTCGGCGTCGCCCTGTCGATCGGCATCGGGCTTGAACTGGAGCCGGACGCGGTTTCGCATCTGCCCGAAACGCTGCGTATCATCCTGACGTCAGGCGTTCTGCCCGCCGCGCTGGTGGCCGTGATTCTTAACCTGGTCGTCCCGGACCGTCTCAGCGTGGCATAGCTTCGAAGATCTGGAGATCGCGCTCCAGCGTCGCCTGCGCCGCAGCCTTGGGGCTCGCCGCCAGATAAGCGCTGCATGCCGACGCATCGATCACCAAGCAGGCAGCGACCCGTGGGCCGCCGGGGCGGTCCCGCCAAAGGCTGTCGCCGGGCAGGAAGCTATAATGCAGCCCGTTGCGCACAATCTGCTTGAGGTCCCCATAGCGCAATCCCTGTTCGGTGACGGCGCGCAGATATTCGTTGGTCATGTCGCTGCGCGATACACCCTCATCGTCGGTCGACAGCACCACCGGAACGCCCGCCTCGCGATAGAGCGAGAGCGGATGATCGCTGCCTTTCACGCCCAGGATGACGGCATTGCTGGTCAGGTTGATTTCCACCGCAATCTGGTCCCGCGCCATGCGCGCGAGCAATGCAGGCGCGTCGCTTTCATAGGCGATATCGATGCCATGGCCGATCCGCCGGGCCCCTGCAACCTGTACCGCGTCGCGGATGTGAAAGCTCAGGTCGCGCGAGGGCACCAGGCCCATCGTCAGTTCACCGGCATGAAGCGACAGCTTGACCTTTGGATGCCGGACCTTGAGGAAGGCGATCATCGCCATATGGCGCGCATAATCCCGCACCGCGACCGGATCATGTTCGGGCGCGGCGATATTGACCCCGACAAAGCGCGGGTCGGCCTCGACCAGGGCAAAGCCGAAGGCGAGTTGCGCAAACACCTGCGCTGGCGGGTTGGTGCGGATCGCCGTGTAGAGATAGCGCATCTCGACCTCGCAGCCCGGCTTGGCATTCGCCGTCCCGCACTCGGCGATCGCCGCACCCTGCGCATCATAGCTGTCATAATCGGCCTTCGCGCTGGCGATGGCGTCCGGCAAGAGTGGAACAATCCTGGCATGGAGGGCGGCAAGATCGCTGGCGTCGGCATCGGCCATCTTGACGCCGAGCGCCCAGCCTGCGCGCGCGCCGCTACCTAGTTCAACATAGGATATATGATCGGCCGCTGCCTGCTGGCGGGTTAGGGCCATGGCTTCGCCGACATGCTGACTATAGGCCGGGCCGAACGCATCGAAGGTCGCGAAGAAACGGTCATAGCCCGACACCGTCGGATCACCCACGCCCGCTTCAAAGCCGCGTGTGGAAAAGGCGTCGATCGCGCGCGAATAATGGGGATAGGCGCGTTCCAGCCCGGCCGCCGCGATCCGGCCCGGTGCGTCGCATGGCGGTTCGACAATATGATGATTGTCGGTTGCGATACACAGGCCGTCGGCCGCCGCCCAGCGCAGATAATCCTCTGCGAAATTGGCACCGCCCGCATGATTGTGCAGGTCGCCGCCCTTGGGCATCGCCTGAAGGAAAATGCGCAGACGCGGGCTGCTGCCCACGATGCTATCCAGATAGGCGGCTGTGCGCGCTTCGTTCGACATAGGGGCGACGGGCGTCCGTGCCATGACCGGCCCCGTACCCAGCATCAACGCCACCAACAGCGCAGTCGCCCGCATCATATGTCCCCCCATTTTGCGGCCCTTCTGGCGATGGAACCTGCGATGTTCAATGACGATATAGTGGACGTCCTGTTGCCAAAATCAGAGCGCTTGGGCGGAAAGACGGTATCGCGGCTTATCGACAGGGGTAGCCTAATTTTGCGATTCAACCGTCCCGTTAACGGCAATGGACGCACGGCGGAATCCTCAATAGGCCTGCGCCCACATCCAATGTGCATCGATGAACGGCGGGCGATGCGCCGCCGATCGTCCTGACTGGGTGAAAGGGTGGTGGGTGGCTGCCCGTGGAACATGGGATCGCAATAGATGGGCCTGAATTGGCGTCCGACATTACCCAGTTGCATCCTGGCGCTGAGTGCGCTGGTTGCCGCTGCGTCGGTTCTTGCCCGGCCTGATGACGTGTCACAATTGCCGACGGCAGTGACGCTGACGGGGGCGGATGTCGCCCCAGCGATCCTGGGCGACTATTGTTCGCGCTGTCATAATGACAGCGACAAGATCGCCAACCTGTCGCTCGATGATCTGCAAGATGTCGACCTGCTGCACGGCGCGAACATGGACATTTGGGAAAAGGTCCTGCGGCGCACCCGCCAGGGTGAGATGCCGCCGCTGAACAAGCCGCAGCCTACGCCCGCCCAGAGGGCCGCCTTCGTGCAATGGCTGGAAGGCGGGCTCGATGCCTATGCCGCCGCCCATCCCGATCCAGGCCGCGCCACTTTGCGTCGCCTCAACCGGGTGGAATATGCCAATGCCGTCCGCGACCTGCTGGCGCTCCGGGTCGACGTCAGCCGCGAATTGCCGCAGGATAATTCGGGTTATGGCTTCGACAATATCGCGGACGTGCTGAGCGTCTCGCCGACGCTGATGGATCGCTATATCGCGGTGGCAGGCAAGGTCGGTCGCATGGCCACGGGCCTGACGTCCCGGCGAGAATTTGTGACATCCTATGAAGTCCCCAAGGATGGGTCGGTCATGAATGCGGGTCGCCCTGCCTATAACGAGCGCGCCAGCGAGCACCTGCCGCTCGGCTCGCGCGGTGGCGGGGCCTTCACCTATTATGCCCGCTATGATGCCACCTATGAGGTCAGCGGCTGGCTGAACGCGAACACCAACAATGAAACCGACCGGCAAAAGGAAGACAAGGTCAGCGTCCGTGTACCGCTGAAGGCCGGTGCGCATGTCATCGGCCTGTCGTTCCGCCGCCAGATCGCGCCCGACGAAAGCGTCCAGACGCTACGCAACGATCTTGACAAAGTGCCAGTGCCGACCGCAGCGCCGGTGATGCTGCCGATGGACGTTTCGGTCGATGGAGTGCGCGTCGCGTCGATCGACGTGCCGTCCTACCGCATGTCGCCGCGCTATTCGCAGCAGAATTTCCCGCGCGACATACTTCAGATCGACGTGGCGGGGCCGTTTTCGCCGCGCGGGGTCGGCAAAACGCCCAGCCGCGACCGCATCTTCCTGTGCAAGCCGACGCGCGTCACCGCCGAGACCGCTTGCGCCCGGCAGATCGTCGCCACGCTCGCCCGCCGTGCCTATCGACGCCCCGTGACCGATAGCGATCTGGCACCGTTGATGCGGGTCTATGCGACCGAGAGGGGGCAGTCCGATTTCGAACATGGGGTCGAGGCGGCGGTGGAGGCCATTCTGGTGTCCCCCCATTTCCTGTTCCTGATCGAACAGGACCCGGCGGGGAGCAAGGCAGGCGGCGTCCGTCGCCTGACCGACATCGAGCTGGCGTCGCGCCTGTCCTTCTTCCTGTGGAGTAGCATCCCCGATGAAACCCTGCTGCGCCTCGCTGAATCCGGCCAGCTACAGCAACCGGGCGTTGTGGATGCGCAAGTCGCAAGGATGCTGGCCGATCCGCGATCGCAGGCGTTGACGACCAATTTTGCGGGTCAGTGGCTCTATCTGCGGAACCTGGACCAGCAGCGGCCCGATATCACCGTCTTCCCCAAATTCGACACCCGGCTGCGCAATGCAATGGCGCGCGAGACGGAGATGTTCTTTAGCCATGTGCTGCGAACGAATGCCAGCCTGCTGGATTTCATTGCGGCCGACTATACGTTCCTCAATCAGCGGCTGGCCGACCATTATGGCATCAGCGGCGTCACCGGCACCGCCATGCGCCGCGTCAGCCTGGACCCGGCATCCAATCGCGGCGGACTGCTGGGCCAGGCCAGCATTCTTACTGTGACGTCCTATGGCAATCACACGTCGGTGGTGAAGCGGGGTAAGTGGATACTCGACAATCTGCTCGCTGCGCCGCCGCCGCCGCCGCCGCCAGACGTGCCTGCCTTGCAGGACAAGCATGACGGTCGCCTGTTGACGGCGCGCGAGCAATTGGAACTGCACCGTAAAAGTCCTGCCTGTGCCGCCTGCCATGTGAAGATGGACCCGCTGGGTTTCGCGCTCGAAAATTTCGATGCTGTCGGCGCTTTCCGCCAGAGGGATGCGGGCCAGCCCATCGACGTGTCGGCACGAATGCCCGATGGTACGCAATTTGCGGGGCTAGCCGGGCTCAAGCGGATATTGCTGACGCAGAAGGATGAATTTGCCAGTGCCTTTACTGAAAGGCTGATGACCTATGCGCTGGCCCGCGGCGTGGACGCGCGCGACATGCCGGCCATCCGCACGATCGGCCGCAGTGCGGCAGCCGATGGCTATCGCATCCAGACGGTTATCAAGGGGGTCGTACACAGCGCGCCCTTCACGTTGCGAAGGACAACCGGCAAATGAGGTGGGCACGATGATAGTTCTGCGTAAGCCACTCAGCCGCCGTACCATGTTGCGCGGCGCGGGCACGATGATGGCCTTGCCATTCCTGGAAGCCATGATGCCGACGGCCAGCGCGGCTGATGTCGCGTCCCGGCCCAAGCGGCTCCAGATATTCTATTCCCCAAACGGCATGATGATGAACCAGTTTCTGCCGACGGCGCAGGGACCAGGATTTGCGCTGCCACCCACGCTGGAACCGCTGGCACCGCATCGTGCGCAGATCAGCGTCGTCACCGGCCTTGGTCATCCCAGTGCGGCGGCCATGGGGGATCGTCCCGCCGGACATGGCCGCTCCTGTCCCGCCTTCATCACCGGCGTTCATGTGCGCCAGACTGAGGGCACGGACATACGCTGCGGCATTTCGGTCGACCAACTCTATGCCGATCATCTGGGCGACGCGACCCAGCTCAGCTCGCTGGAACTGGGCATCGACCAGGCCAGCCTGCTAGGCAGTTGCGATATTGGCTATAGTTGCGCCTACACCAACGGCATTAGTTGGCGGAACCCGACCGTGCCATTGCCCGTCACCGCCAATCCGCGCGACGTGTTTGAACGCCTGTTCGGCGATGGCGACGCGCTCGATGCCAAGAGCCAGCTTGCGCAATTGCGGCGGCAATCGAGTATCCTCGATTTTGTGATGGAGGACAGCGCTCGCCTGACCGGGGTGCTGGGCATGGAGGATCGGCACAAGGTCGACGAATATCTGGAAGCGACCCGCGATATCGAACGACGCATCCAGCGCGCGATCGCATCGGGCGGCGGCGCGCAGAGCGCCGATCTGGAGCGACCGGCGGGCATTCCCGACAGTTTCGACGCACATGTCCGCATGATGATCGATCTCCAGGTTCTGGCGATGCAGGCCGACATCACCCGCATCGGCAGTTTCATGATCGGACGCGAACTTAGCAATCGCACCTATCCCGAAATCGGTGTGCCGGATTCGCATCACATGCTCAGCCATCACGGCAACAACCCGGAAAAAATGGCGAAGCTGGCCCGCATCAACCGACATCATATGGAATATTTCGCTTATTATCTCGATCGGATGAAGGCGGTGAAGGATGGTGAAGGTTCGCTGCTCGACCGGACTTTGGTACTGCGTGGATCGGCCTTTGGTGACCCCAATGAGCATGACCATATGGACCTGCCCGTTATCGTCGCGGGTGGACTGGTGCCTGGCGACCGGCATATCGTCGCTGAAAAAGGGACTACCATGTCCAACCTGCTGCTAAGCGTACTGCATCTGCTTGATGTGCCGGCGGCCCGCTTTGGCGACAGCGATGGTCCGTTCAAGGCATTGGCCGGTGGCTGATGTCACCCGCCCGATTCTCGCCTTGCTGGCGCTGCTGACGGGGTGCAGCGTTGCGCAAGCCCGCCCGGCGCAGGATGATGACAGGCTGGCGCGCGCGATCCAGGCGAACGACCTGGCCGGTGTTCAGGTGGCCCTGGCAGAGGGGGCCGACCCCAACCGGAAGCTTGCCTTTGGTGCCACGCCGCTCAGCTGGGCGGTGAACGTCCAAAATGCTGCGATGATTGGCGCGCTGCTGGCTGGTGGCGCGGGCGTTAACAATGCTGATCAGGACGGGGTCACGCCGCTGTCGCTCGCTTGTGAGTTGGGAGAGGCTATGATCGTAGCGCAATTGCTTGACGCCGGTGCCAATGTCCGCGCCACACGACCGGACGGGACAAGCCCGCTTGCCATCTGCGCCCGCTATGGCCCTTCCGACGCCGTCGCACGCATGGTGGCCATGGGGGCGGCACCGGACAGTATCGACAGCCGCGGCCAGACACCGTTGATGTGGGCGGCCGCAGCGGGCCGGACAGAGGCGATCGCCCTTCTGCTCCAGGCCGGAGCGAATCCGAACCGGGTGTCGAAGGGCGGATTCACGCCCTTATTCTTCGCGATCAAGAGCGGCGTGGTCCCGGCAACACAGGCGCTGCTCGCTGCGGGCGCGGACAGTACCTATCGTGGTCCAGAAAATACCAGCGCGGTACAACTCGCGCTCTATCAAAAAAATTTCGCTGCCGCCGCTTTGTTGGTGCCGCATGGGGTGGACGTGACGGAACGGGACCGGACCGGCGAACTACTGCTCCATGGTGCGGCGGCGGGCGGAGATGTCGATCTCGTCCGTCTGCTGCTGGCCAAGGGCGCGGATCCCAATGGCCTGACCGGCCCGTCGCGGATCACATGGGTGACGGAAGCAAATTTCGGTCGCCCGCCCCCGCCGGTGCCGCCGACACCGCCACTGCTGATTGCTGCTGCCAATGGCCGCAAGGACGTGATGGCGCTGTTGCTCGCGGCAGGGGCCGATCCGCGTTTCGTAGCAGTGGATGGCACCAATGTGCTGCTAGCCGCCGCGCGCGGAGGTAGTGCGGCCACGCTTGGCTATGCGCTGTCGCTGGCACCGGCAGTCGATGTCGCGGATGCCGACGGGATGACCGTGCTCCACGTGCTGGTGGCCGGGGGCGTCCAGCCAGAGCTTGAGGCGATGCTCCGCGTCCTGGCTGCCCATGGTGCGCGAACCGACATTCCGAGCAAATATGGTGCGACGGCCGCGCAGATGGCCGACGGAGGCATCTCCGAAGTGAAAGGAATTTTTCGCACTGTCTTTCCTGACCCGACGGCAGTGAAGATGGCGGGTGCGCTGCCCCGGACCGTTCTGACCATTGACCAGCAATAGCGCAGGGTAGACCATCGCATGACCATATCGCCAGCCTTCCGCCTCCCGCTGCTCGCGCTGTTCGGCCTCCCTCTAGCGGCGATGCCGATGATGCCGGTGCCGCTGAACGCCGCCCCGGCCGCTGCCCCAACGCCCAAGGCGGCCATCGCCGCGCGTCAGGCGGGCTATAAGAAAATGGGCGCGGCCATGAAGGCGCTGAACGACCAGCTTAAGACTGGCACCCCGATGAAGGCAACGATGGTCGGTGCGGCTCAAACGCTGGCTGCCGCCGCGCGCGAACAACCCAGGCTCTTCCCAGCCGGTAGCGGCCCGACGGCAGGCGTTCGCACCGACGCGCTGCCTAACATCTGGACAGATCGCGCGACGTTCGACGGGCAAATGGCCAAGCTGATCGCCGAGTCGGGCAAATTGATAGCCGTCGTTAATGGCGGCAATGTCGATGCGATCCGCACGCAGGCGAAGGCGACCGGGGCGACCTGCGCCGCCTGCCATCGCCAGTTCCGCGCGGACAATTGAAGATCACGTCATGGCACCCCTTGCACCATCCCGAAGCATTCTGATCTGGGACATTTATATCCGGCTGTTCCATTGGTTGCTCGTCGCCCTGCTTGGCTTTTCCTGGTGGAGCGGTGAACGACATGAGATGGAATGGCATCGCCTGTCCGGCTACGGCATTTTCTTCTTGCTGATCTTTCGTGTTTACTGGGGGGTTTTTGGCACCGGGACAGCCCGCTTCGCGCATTTCGTGCGCAGCCCACATGCTACTTTTGTCTATCTTAAGGCGCTCGGACAGCACCCCCATCGCACCACGGTCGGTCATAATCCAGCGGGCGGCTGGAGCGTGTTGCTACTGCTCGCCACCGTGATGGCAATGGTCATTGCAGGCCTGTTCGCGGTCGATGTGGACGGCCTCGAATCCGGTCCACTTTCCGACTATGTCAGCTTTGATCAGGGGCGCATGGCCTCTGACTTGCACGCAATGCTATTTAGTCTACTCCTCCTCCTTGTGGCGCTGCATATTGCTGCAATCCTGTATCATCTGTTACGATTGCGCGATGATCTTGTCGGTCCGATGTTTCACGGCCGCCGGACCTTAGCGGTCGAAGAAGAGGTCGACCTTCCGGCCGGAACGCCTTGGAGAGCCTTGGTTGGTCTGCTCATCGCCGCCGCCTGCACTTGGGCGATCGGTTTCAGGTAAGCATTTCCAATCGTCAAAGCCGTCGAATGATGTCATCTGTCTGGTTTTCGGGGAGCCTGCCGAGGCCCGTCAGCCGCTTCTACATCAGTCATATCCGATGGATATCATAGTCCCTCCCGGCTATGCTCGCACCGGGCAATACCAGTCCATGTCACCATTCACTCCATCTCTTCGTAATGAGGCGTGAATCACAATATGCTGATATTACTCAATAATCTTCGAAAATTGCTCTAAAATCTGCATAATATTAACCATTAAAATTTATAAAAAATCAATTAATGTAAATTTTATGCCGGTTAATATTGGTGTTATAACTTGATCCAAATTTAGACAGTTTCACAAAATGCTGATTTTGCAGCAGTTTTAGCTTGAATGATTTATTTGTTATTTGCAGAAATCGCATAGGGGGTATCCTATGCATCGAGTTGCAAAAAAATTACTGGGAAATTTGTTAACCATTGCCATTACTATTGCCTTGGCGGCACCTGTAGGCGCTGCCCCGGTATGGTCCGGTGCCGACCCTATGCGCACCATTCTAAAGGGGCTGATCGATCAAAATGGACGCCCGGTGAATGATGGGCGGTTTGCCGGTCGCTATGTGCTGGTCAACTTCATCTTCACAGGCTGCGGCACAACCTGCCCCACGCAAGTTGCTGAATTGGCGCAGTTTGAACGCAAACTGCCGCCCGTCATCCGCAACAAGCTGACCATCCTTTCGATCAGCGTCGATCCGGGCAATGACAAGCCGCAAAGGCTCAAGGCCTATGCAAAGGCATTTGGCGTGACATCCAAAAGCTGGACATTTGCCACCGGTCGGCCGGATCACGTCATGCGCGTCGTCAAGACATTTGCTGCGATGCGACCTGGCAAAGCCGGGTTTGATTTCCACTCCACCGAAGTCCGGCTGTTCGATAGCCGCCACCGTATGATCCAACGTTATTCCGGCGCGCCGCTCGCGTCCCAACAGATACGGAATGATCTGGAAGCGCTCATGGAGATGAGCCGCTGATCTTCACCTCGTCTTTACCCCTGATAATTCTGCGTATCTCTGGAGATTTCCGATGTCGTTCAAGTCTACCGTTGCAGTTTGCCTCCTTGCCACCGGGCGCGCGCTGCCGGTCGCGGCTATGCTGATGGCTGGTGCTAGCGCTGTGCCCGCATTGGCCCAACAGGCCGTGTACCCGGTGGTTGTCGACAACTCTAGCACGGATCCCCTGCTGTCGAACCTGTCGATCCCGGCCAAGGCCGCGCAGGCAGGCATGTGGTCTGGTGTTTATAGCTGGCCCAGCATTCCCATCCATGCCTCGCTGCTGCCGGATGGCCGTGTGCTCACTTATGGAGCACCTCCAGGGGGCACGGTGCAGGATGGTCGCTCGCTGGTATTCTGGGACCCGCGCAAAGGCATTGACAGCGCATCTTTCCAGGTTCTGCCCAATGCGCAGAACGTGGACAGCTTTTGCTCTTCGGCAACCCTGTTGTCAGACGGCAAGCTGCTCGTTTCGGGCGGAGCGAGCACTATTTCCGGCTTTTCCAGCCGCGAAGGCATGGTGCTCGACTGGCGGACCTCGCAGCCGCAGCGCGACTATAACCTCAATGCGCCGCGCTGGTATGGCACTATGACCAAGCTGCCGGATGGTCGTGCCATCATCACCGGCGGTTCTGCCCCCTATGCGATCAATGATCCCAATGTGCCCGAAACGCCGCTTCCGACCATTTCCTCAACCCCTGAGGTCTATACCCCTGGCCAGGGTTGGCGCAGCCTGGTGGGCGCGTACAGCACCGATGCCTTCGGCCCGCGCAGCGAACGCTGGTGGTATCCGCGCCAATGGGTTTCGCCCGCAGGCACTCTGTTCGGCATCTCGACCGAGAAGATCTGGGAAATGCGGCTGGGCGGCAATGGCTCGATCCGTACCCTGCGCGACTTCAAGACCAGGGTCGACAACAACACGCGTCCCAATGTCGGCCCGACCTCGACCGCAGTGATGTTCGATACCGGCCGCATCCTTCAGGTGGGCGGCAATGGCTATAATAACGGCTATCAAAGCCCTTCCAGCGCCGCCGCCACCGTATTTGATATCAACAAGCTGGGAGCGGGCCAGCTCACCATCACTGAAACCGCGCCGATGAACAATCCTCGCCAGTGGGCCAATGCCGCAGTGCTGCCCAATGGCCGCGTGCTCGTCACCGGCGGAACGCGCTATGCCGATGAAGCGGGCAACAATGCGGTGCTGTCTGCAGAAATCTGGGATCCAGCCAGTGGGCGTTGGACGCTCGGCGCATCGGGCCGGGTCTATCGCGGCTATCACTCCAACTCGCTGCTGCTGCCCAATGGCGCGGTTCTGGTTTCGGGCGGTGGCGCGCCTGGACCTGCGACCAACCTGAACGCCGAAATCTATTATCCGCCCTATTTGTTCCGCAGCGAAAATGGCCGGTCGGTGCTGGCACAGCGCCCCCGGATCATCAGCCTATCCACGGTCGCAGCCAATTTCGGACAAAATATCGAGGTTCAAACCGCGACTGGCGACAATATCATCAGGGTTTCGCTGATTGCCGTAGGATCGGTAACGCACAGCTTTGATTCAAACCAGCGCCGCCTGAAGCTATCCTTCACGCGTACAGCAAGCGGCATCAATGTAACTATGCCGAGCAATCCCAATCTGGCACCTCCGGGCTATTACCAGCTTTCGACAGTCGATGCGGCAGGCGTGCCTTCGCGCGGCGTGATCGTGTCGATTGGCGCAGCGGCTCCGGCCCTACCTGGTGCCACACCCGCAACCCCCTCAGTCCCTGCTCCGGTCAATCCGCAACTGCCGGGTGATGCGGCGACGCAGATCGGGACGGGCGCGGTGGCGATTGCCGCTGGCGCAGATGGCACCATCGCAACCGCCAATGTCCAGAACAATATCTGGGTGCTGCCTCCCAATGGTCGCTGGACCATGCTGGAATGGAACTTCAAGGATGTGGCCATTATCGGTGAGAACCGTTATTATGCGGTGGGAACCGACAATAACGTCTATCGCCGCGATAATAACCGCTGGGTGCAGGTGGCACAGGACAGCCGAGCTGTGGCGGCCAGCGCCGATGGCACGGTCGCCCATATCAATGCCAGCGGAAGCAAAGTGTGGGTCAAGAGCGCCGACGATAACAACAACCAGTGGTTCTGGGCACCGAATGTCTGGGCCAAGAAGATCGCGCTCGTCCGCAAGGGTTCACTCTACTATATCGGCGGCGAAAACAACGTGTGGCGCTCCGACTTTATAAATGGCCCAGTGTTGGTCGGTCGTAACGCTGTCGACATCGCAGCATCTTCCGATGGAACAATTACTGTATTGTCTACCGATGGATCAATCTGGCGCAAACAGAACGATGACAATGTCGAGGCCTGGGTGAGGGTTAGCGGCACCGCCACCCGCCTTGCCACACCCAATGCGGGCACGATGATCTACACCGATAGCTCGGGCAATATCTACCGCCGCTGATTGAAGCACCTTTGGAGCCCGATCTGTAATTGCAGAGCTCTGGCGGTGTGATCCGTTGAGGGTTTCATGGATATGTCCGCACTGACCGAACTGCAGTTCGGTCAGTGCTTTATCGGGTCTCGCAAGAACGAACGTTGTATTGATTCGAAGCGGGCTATGGGCGCCCATCGGACTACTTCGCAAAACGTTCGTCCCTGCGTTCCCTCGCGGGACACCGCCCTCCGATCAGCTTTGGTGCCTCACCGCTGGCAAACTGCCTTTGTTGCGAGCTCTAATCGCTCAGGTGACCGGCACAAATCCGTTACAAGTCATATCCCGTCACGGGCATACCTACCGAGATAGACAGTCTCCCGCCCGCCGTTCAACCGATAGTCGAGCCTGAACGAGATGGCACCCGACGGTGCGACGCGCACATACATGCTGTCACGATCAGATACTTTGTACATTTTTGCTTTTTGTTCCGATCACTTAAGTGCTGTATCGGTCAACATTTCGGACCTTCTTGCGGAAAAGTACCGTCATTGGCCTCGTTTGACCTGACGGTAGTTTCGTTTTTCCGGTTGATAAATGGGGGCGAGGCCCGTCAGCGAGGCCGACGAACACGATCTATGTCCACCGATAGATATCGATAGGCATGGGAAGGATCTATTTTTATTTTCAGTATGTTATGTCGTACTCTAGCGTATTTTCGGATACGCTCGGATAGGTCTGAATCATTCCCACTCGATCGTGCCGGGGGGCTTGCTGGTATAGTCGTAGACGACGCGGTTGATGCCCTTGACCTCGTTGATGATGCGGGTTGCGACGCGGCTCAGGAAGGCGGCGTCGAAGGGGTAGATATCGGCGGTCATGCCGTCGGTCGAGGTGACGGCGCGCAGCGCGCAGACGCTGTCATAGGTGCGAAGGTCCCCCATCACGCCCACGGTGCGGACGGGGAGCAGTACGGCGAACGCCTGCCAGATCGCATCATAGAGGCCCGCATTGCGGATTTCCTCCAGATAGACCGCGTCGGCCTTGCGCAATATGTCGCAGCGTTCCTTGGTGACTTCGCCGGGGATGCGGATGGCAAGGCCGGGGCCGGGGAAGGGGTGACGGCCAACGAAAATGTCGGGCAGGCCCAGTTCCTTGCCCAGCACGCGCACTTCGTCCTTGAACAGTTCGCGCAAGGGTTCGACCAGCTTCATGTTCATGCGGTCGGGCAGGCCGCCGACATTATGATGCGACTTGATCGTGACCGAAGGCCCGCCGGTGAAGGACACGCTTTCGATGACGTCGGGATAGAGCGTGCCTTGTGCCAGGAAATCCGCACCGCCGATCTTGGCGGCTTCCTCCTCGAACACGGCGATGAATTCGCCACCGATGAATTTGCGCTTCTTTTCGGGGTCAGTGAGGCCCGCCAGGCCGTCGAGGAAGCGGGCTTCGGCCTCCACATGGACCAGCTTGATACCATAATGTTCGCGGAACAGGCTGACCACCTGTTCGGCTTCGCCCAGGCGCATCAGGCCATGGTCGACGAATACGCAGGTCAGCTGGTCGCCGATCGCTTCGTGGATCAGCACCGCCGCCACTGCGCTGTCGACGCCGCCGGACAGGCCGCAAATGACCCGGCCTTCGCCAACCTGGGCGCGGATGTCGGCGATCTTGGTCGCGCGGAATTCCGCCATCGTCCAGTCGCCCGCCAGGCCGCAGACATGGCGCACGAAATTGGCGAGCAGCTTGCCGCCATCGGGGGTGTGGACGACTTCGGGATGGAATTGGGTGGCGTAGAAGCGCTTGGTCTCATTGGCGGTCACGGCGAAGGGCGCGCCTTCGCTGGTCGCGACGACCTCGAAACCGGGGGCGAGCTGCGTCACCTTGTCGCCATGGCTCATCCACACCTGATGGCGCTCGCCCTCGCTCCACAGGCCGTCGAACAGCGCGCAACTCTTCTTTACCTCGATGAAGGCGCGGCCGAATTCGCCGCTCTCGCCGCCTTCGACATTGCCGCCCAATTGCTGCATCATCGTCTGCTGGCCATAGCAGATGCCCAGCACAGGCACGCCCGCGTCGAAGATCGCCTGCGGTGCGCGGGGACTGTCTTCCCACATCACCGAAGACGGCCCGCCTGACAGGATCACCCCCTTGGGCTGCATCCGGGCAAAGGCCTCGGCGGCGCTGTTGAAGGGGGCGATTTCGGAATAGACGCCGGCTTCGCGCACGCGCCGGGCGATGAGCTGGGTCACCTGGCTGCCGAAGTCCACGATAAGGATGGAATCCTGAAGGGGCAGCGTCATAGAATCGCCTTTGTCAGTCCGAGGGATAGGGATTCGCGTCCGGTTACTGTCCTGTTGCGTTCTTGTCCAGCACAGGTGCGCGCGCGCCGCGCCCGGCGGTCCATCCCAGCAGCGCGCCACCGGCCAGAACAGCGGCGGCGATCAGGAAGGCGCTGCCGATGAAGGGCAGGATCGGCGCGGTGCCGACCGAGGCGGAGTAGACCGCGCCGAAGAAGAGCGGCGAAGCGATGCCCGCAATGCTGGAGACGCTGTTGTTCGCGCCCTGCAACTGGCCCTGTTCGCTTTCGGACACGCGCCGGGTCATGAGCGACTGGAGGGTGGGCATGGCAAGGCCCCAGAGCGCATTGGGCAGCATGGCGGCGACGAACAGCCATCCCGTCGGCGCAAGGCCCATCGCCGCAATGCCGACCGCGCCGAACGACAGGCCGACGACCATCGTGGTCCGGTCGCCCAGCCGCTTGACCACTGGCCCCACGAGCAACCCCTGCACCCCCATGTCCATCAGGCCGACGAGCGCCAGCAGGGTGCCGACCTGCCACGCGCCCCAGCCATAGCGGTCGCCCGCATAGAGGACGAACACCGCCGAAAACAGGTGATGGGCGAAATAGAGCAGGAAATTGACGGTCGCGAGGCTGGCAAGGTCAGGGTGCGAGCGCAGCAGCCGGAGCGCGCCGAACGGATTGGCGCGCCGCCAGCTAAACGCCATACGCTTGTCGCGCGGCAGCGATTCGGGCAGCACGATCAGGCCGTAGAGGAAGGCGAGGCCCGACAGGCCCGCCGCCGCCCAGAAGGGCGCACGCAGCGATATCTCCCCCAGCACGCCGCCGATCAGCGGCCCGGCGACGAAGCCGCCGCTGAACGCCGCGCCGATCAGGCCATAGCCCCTGGCGCGATCTTCCGGTGCGGTGATGTCGGCCATATAGGCGAAGACCGAGGTGAAGCTGGACGAGGTGATCCCGGCGAGGATGCGCCCCACGGCCAGCCACCACAGGCTCGGCGCAAGCGCCATCAGCACATAATCGAGCGCCAGCCCGCAGACGGACACCAGGATCACCGGCCGTCGCCCGAACCTGTCGGACAACGACCCGATCACTGGCGAGCAGAGAAATTGCATCCCCGCCCACAGCGCCACAAACAGCCCGTTCCAAAGGCCTGCAGCGCTGGTCGCGCCGGAAAGCTGCTCGATAAGTTGGGGCAGCACCGGAATGACGATGCCCATCGACATGACGTCGAGCCATGCCGTCACCAGGATGAAGAGGATCGCAGCGTTGCGTGCGGGGGCGGGCGGGGCGGACATGACCGCCCCGCTAATCAGTCCAGGCCGATAAAAAGTCTAGAAACTTTCCTCGGCATAGACTTTGCTGACATCGTCGCCCCATTCGCCATGATAGCGATCGAGCAGCCGTTCGGCGTGGGTCTTGCCCGATGAGACGACATCTTCCAGCGCGGAAAGATAACCCGTCTCATTGTCGCCCGCTGCATTGTGCCGCCCACGCGCCGCCAGGCCCGATCGCGCAATATCCAGCGCCGGCCGCGCAATATCGCGCAAGGTGCGGCCCTTGCCGACTGGCGCGTCCAGGCCGAGCCGCGGCACGGCATCGCGCAAGACCTGCCGATCCTCCATGCTCCAATCCTTGACCAGATCCCACGCCGCATCGAGCGCACCCTGGTCATAGAGCAGGCCGACCCACAAGGCGGGCAGGGCACAGATGCGGCCCCACGGACCGCCATCGGCCCCGCGCATTTCGAGAAAGCTTTTCAGCCGCACTTCGGGGAAGGCGGTGGAGAGATGATCTTCCCAATCCTTCTCGGTCGGCTTTTCGCCGGGCAGGACGCTAAGTTTTCCGTCGAGGAAGTCGCGGAAACTCAGCCCTGACGCATCAATATATTTGCCGTCGCGAAAGACGAAATACATCGGCACGTCGAGCGCATAGTCGGCATAGCGTTCATAGCCAAAGCCATCCTCGAATACGAAGGGCAGCATGCCGGTGCGCTTGGGGTCGGTATCCGACCAGATATGGCTGCGATAGGAGAGGAACCCGTTGGGCTTGCCCTCGGTAAAGGGCGAATTAGCGAACAGCGCTGTTGCCAGCGGCTGCAAGGCCAGCGAGACGCGGAATTTCTGCGCCATGTCCGCTTCGCTGCCATAGTCCAGATTGGTCTGGATGGTGCAGGTGCGCAACATCATGTCGAGGCCGAGCGACCCGACGCGCGGCATGTGGCGCAGCATGATCTCGTAACGCCCCTTGGGCATGATCGGCAGCTCAGCGCGCGTCTTGTCGGGCCACATGCCAAGGCCGAGAAATCCCAGGCCCAGCATATCGCCGACATATTTCACCTGTTCCAGATGCCGCCCGGTTTCAGCGCAGGTCTGGTGCAGATTGTCGAGCGGCGCGCCCGACAGTTCCAGTTGGCCTGCCGGTTCCAGGCTGATCGTGCCATCGGCCCCTGACAGCGCGATGATATTCTCGCCCTCGAACACCGGATTCCAGCCATAGCGGGTCAGGCCGATCAGCAGCGTGTGGATGCCGCCCTTTTCCTCATAGGAAGGGGCGTGATGATCCTTGCGGCTATAGACGAATTTCTCATGCTCGGTGCCGATGCGCCAGCGGTCCTTGGGCTTTTCGCCCTTGGCAAAGGCCGCGATCAACTGGTCGCGGCTTTCGATGACGGGATCATGCTCCCCTGAGTCGGTTCTGGTGCTCATGCCCCGCCCTTACTGCTTCCCCTCTGCCCGTCAAACAATGCGGGCCTCGATCAGATAGGCTTTGTGTCCGTCCGGTTCAATCCAATAGCGAAATGAAACTATTTCCAGTCGCCATTGATCGTCATCCACGCCGCCGTAGCGGCGATAGCAGCCGTTTCCGCGCGCAGGATTCGGGGACCAAGCGAAACCGGCACGGCCTGGGGGTGGGCGCGGATCGCCTCGCGCTCAGTGGGATCAAATCCGCCTTCCGGTCCGATCAGGAAGGCCGCTGCGCCCGGATGTGCAGCAAAGGCCTCCGTCAGAGGCGCGCCGCCGGTTTCATCAGCGAAGAAAAGACGGCGATCGCTGGGCCAATCGCGCAGCAGCGCATCGAGCTTCACCATGGCGGCAAGTTCGGGCAGCGCAGTGCGCCCGCATTGTTCGGCGGCCTCGACCAGATGGGCGTGCAGCCGGTCGAGGTTCAGCTTGTCCACCACCGCACGACGGGTCAGCACGGGCTGCAATTTCGCTACGCCCAATTCGCACGCTTTTTCGGCGATCAGGTCGATGCGCCCTTTCTTGATCGGCGCACAGCAGAGCCAGAAATCGGGCACCGTCTCCGGCCCCTTGGTCTGCGCCACACATTCCAGCACCAGATCGCGCTTGCGGACGTCGCGCGCGCGCGCGGCCCACTCGCCCGACCGCCCATCGAAGAGCAGCACGATGTCATCGGGCTTCACCCGCATGACGGCGATCAGATAATGGGCCGGATTACCATCCACCGGCACCACCACGCCTTCGCCCAACTGGGTTTCGACATGCAGGCGCGGGGCGCTTTGCGGTGGCCAGGCGGGGGTGGCGGTCATTTCGGTCTTTCCGTATGGCAATGCGGCCCCTAATGCCGTTCCTATCAAGGCAAGTCGAGACGTGCCCCGCGATCAGTGGCGAAACGGAGATAGTGTGAGCAGTAGCATCGTCCCCGACACCCAAGCGCGCGGCCTTCTATCGCGCCTGCCGGACACGCCGCGCGCCCTCGCGCTGCTCGCCCGATTCGACCGGCCGATCGGCTGGTGGCTGCTTTTCTGGCCGGGTGCCTGGGCCGTGGCGCTGGCCGGGGGCGGGTTTGTTCGCTGGCCGCTCATCCTGTGGTTTCTACTGGGCAGCATCGCGATGCGCGGCGCGGGCTGCGTGTTCAACGATATCGTCGATCGCGATCTTGACGCCAAGGTCGCCCGCACCGCCTCGCGCCCGCTTGCCAGCGGCGCGATCTCGCTCAGAACCGCATGGCTCTGGCTGCTGGTCCTTTGTGCGGTAGGGCTTGTCGTGCTGTTGCAATTGCGGCCCTATGCGCAGGTCATAGCCTTGACCTCGCTCGCGCTGGTCGCGGCCTATCCTTTCATGAAGCGGATTACCGGCTGGCCGCAAATCTGGCTGGGTCTCGTCTTTTCCTGGGCGGCCTTGGTCGGTTGGAGCGAAGTGGCCGGTACGCTGACTATGGCTGGCCTATTGCTTTATGCGGGAACCATTTTCTGGGTGGTGGGCTATGATACCATCTATGCGCTGCAGGATCGGGAGGATGACGCGCTGATCGGGATCGGTTCCAGTGCCTTGTCGATGGGGCGGCATGTCCGCATGGGCGTCGCGCTCTGCTATGGGCTGGCGCTGGCTCTGTGGGCGATCGCCATCTGGCAGGTGCGGCCCGACGCTCTTGCGCTCGTCGCATTGCTCCCCATCGCCGCGCATCTTCTTTGGCAGGTCGTAACCTTGCGGGATGATGGCATCGACCCGCTTGCCAAGTTCCGTTCCAATCGTTTTGCCGGGCTGCTGATGTTCCTTGCCTGCCTCGTGGTGGGCAGCGCATGAGCGCGCATTCGACGGGGCCGGTGCCCGGCGACGATTGCTGGAAGATCGCGACAGCCACCCGCGCCAGTGTCATCATCGACGCGGATACCTATTTTCGCCATGCTCGCGCTGCGATGCTCAAGGCGCGCAAGCGGATCATGCTCATCGGCTGGGATTTCGATGCCGCGATCAGCCTTGTTCGCGAAGATGAGGTCAAGGACGGCGCGCCCGCCATCATCGGTGATTTCATCAGTTGGCTGGTCAATCGCTCGCCCGACCTCGAAATCTTCCTGCTGCGCTGGGATGTCGGCGCGATGAAGTCGATGGTCAGCCCCGTCAACCTCTTCACCACACTCAAATGGATGGCGCATCCGCGCGTCACGGTGAAGCTGGACGGGCATCATCCGCCTGCGGCCTCCCATCATCAGAAGATCGTGATAATCGACGATTGTTTCGCCTTTTGCGGCGGCATCGACATGACCGGCGATCGCTGGGACACGCGCCACCATCGTGACGAGGAGCCAGGGCGTCATCATCCCGACGGATCGCCCTATGGGCCATGGCATGATGCCACGACGGCGCTCACCGGGCCGGTTGCCGCTGCGCTGGGTGCCCATGCGCGGATGCGCTGGAAGATGGCGGGCGGTGACGAGTTGGAGCCAGTGGAGGGCGGGGAGGATTGCTGGCCTGATCGGCTGTCCGTGCAATTTGAAGGCGTGGAGGTCGCCATTTCCCGATCCGCGCCGCAAATGGACGATCAGGATGGCGTGACCGAGATTGAAAACCTCTATTGCCACCAGATCGCGGCGGCCAAACGCTGCATATACGCCGAAAGCCAATATTTCGCGTCTCGCCGCATCGCCGAGGCGATCGCCAAGCGGCTGGCCGAACCCGATGGCCCGGATATCGTCATTGTCAATCCGGAACGGGCCGACGGCTGGCTGGAACAGCAGGCGATGGATACGGCACGCGCGCGCCTCTACGAAGCGCTCAAGGCGCGCGATACCCATGGTCGCTTCCGGATTTATCACGCCTTCACCACGCGCGGCGTGCCCATCTACATCCATGCCAAGATCTTGATCGTGGATGACCGGCTGATTCGGGTCGGCTCCTCCAACATGAACAATCGGTCAATGCGGCTGGACACCGAATGCGATGTAACGATCGACACGGCCCTGCCCGCCAACGCCGGACGGCAGGACCGGATATTGGCCATTCGCAACGACCTGATCGCCGAACATCTCGACATGCCGGTCGAGCGCGTCGCCGCCGTGATCGCGGAGCGCGGACTGGTGGCGGGTATCGAGGAAATGCGTCAGAAGTCGGGGCGGACGCTGCGCCCCTATGTCACCCCTGACCTGAACGATGTACAGGCATGGCTCGCCGACCATGAATTGCTCGACCCCGAAGGCCCGGAAGAAATGTTCGAGGCCATCAGCGAACGTGGCCTGTTCCGCCGGATGAAGGGCTGGTTCGGCAGGAACTGAGGGTTAGAGGCCGAGCGCCATACGCAATTCGGCATTGATCCGGCTTTGCCAGCCGGGGTCAGTGGCTCGAAAACCGCCCAGCATGGCAGCGTCGAGGCGGAGCGTGACCTGCTGCTTGGGATCGTCGGATTTGGGACGGCCGGACGGGTTAGCGTGCCGGTGGCGGGACGGATGACCTGATCGCCCATGCGGATTTCGGCATGGCGGAAAAAATCTTCTCCCAATTCGGGTAAATCGTCCGGGTTAATCCAAGGCTGCTTCGTAATAAGCTCTTTCGCGGTCATTGGCGTATCTCATCGAAATGATACGACGACCCTCGTGGCGAGGGGGCCACACCAAGATCACCGCCCGCTCATTCAGATAGCCGCAGATGATATAACGGTCCTCACCATAATCGATTCGGTGGTCGAGCGCGGTGAGGATGCGCCCGGCGAAAACCTGACCAGCATCAGCGAAATAAAATCCCCATTTCTGCAAGGTTTTCAATCCATTGGCTTGGTATAAACTCAATTCCACATCAAACTCCTAGTCACCCGGAACCGTAGTTCGTATCATTGACGCTGGTTTTGTTGGGAGGTGATGCGATGGCGGGCCGTGTGGCGGGTGCAGTGGTGCTGAGCGCGCAGGAGTGCTCTTTCCTCGATGCCCAAGCGCGGCGACACAAGGCGGCTCGTTCGTTGTCGGATCTTTGCCGAATGATCCTGCTATGTGCTGGTGGGCTTCAGAGTAAGGAGGTTGCCGAACGCCTTGGGGTGTACGAGCATACTGTCGGCAAATGACGGCGGCGGTTTGTGGAAGGCCGCCTAGAAGGGTTCACTGACGAATACCGGGCGGCCGCCCGCGCACCGTCTCCGTTTGTCAACGGCACAGTAATTTTCCCCGGAACGGACAAAGTAAAATTCCCCACTTTGCGGTTTGAGGTTCAGGAGCCG